>JBEEGD010000252.1:0-9492 GCA_041166685.1 Acidimicrobiaceae bacterium
CCACGATCGAGTACGCCTTCCTGGTCGTGCTCATTGCCGTTGCGTGCATGGGTGCCGTGACGCTGCTCGGCGGCAACACCAGTGGCAGCGCCAGCCGCTCGGCGAACTCCATCCTCGCCGCCAACTAGCACGCGTCCCTATCGACCGGACGGTCGGCGGCGGACTCGACGCATGCGGTCTCGCACTCCCCACCACGTGACTTTCGTGAGCTCCTCGAAGATCACCGCACCCGACATCTTCGAGGCGCCGCGCACGCGGTCCGTGAAAATGATGGGGACCTCGCGGATGTCTTCGCCGTGGCAATCGACCCGGTAGGCCATCTCCATCTGGAAGAGGTAGCCGGTGGCGTGCGTCGATTCGTAGTCCATGCCGACCAAGGTGGATGTCCTCCAGGCCCGGAACCCTGAAGTGAGATCGCGGACCTTGAGTCCGAGTGCCAGCCGCGTGTACAGGTTGCCGTAGCGCGAGAGGGCGCGGCGATGCCATGGCCAGTGGGGAATCTCTCCGCCCGGCACGTATCGCGAGCCGATGACCAGCCCGACGCGCTCGTCGAGTGCGCCTACGAGCGCAGGAATCGAGGCCGGATCGTGTGACAGGTCGGCGTCCATCTGGAGGATGACCTCGTAGCCCCGCTCGATGCCAATTGCGAAGCCGGCTCGGTAGGCCGTGCCCAGTCCGGCTTTCGCCGGGCGGACCAGCACATCGATCTGCCCGAGCTCCTCGCTGAGCGCCTGCGCGAGCTTGGCCGTGCCGTCCGGGCTGTTGTCGTCCACCACGAGGATGTCGACGTGCGGAGCAGCTGCGCGCGTCCGCTGGAGGAGTTCGGTGATGTTGGTCGCCTCCTCGTAAGTCGGCACGACCACGAGGGTGCGCATTGGCCCGGCACTGTAGTTACTGTCGATCCCGAACCAGAGGTTCGGAATCGAGCCGCTAGCGGGGCGTAGATCTCACGTAGAGCTCGTACAAGCCGTGGCCGAAGAGGCCGGCGCCGTACGAGCCGGCCAAACGGAAGTCGCGTGCCAATACCTGGTTGGGTCCGTCGGGTCCGACGTCGCGCGAATCGTTCGGCTCATCCCAGTCGTCGCGGATCGAAGACAGGATCACGAGGTCCGCAGAGGCCACGTCCCGGTCGAGGCCTGAGTCGGCCGCATTGGCGACCCCGGGATCCATCTCGATGTAGTAGGTGGCTGGCGGAAGCTCGGGGAGCAGGTAGTACAGGAAGGCTTCGCTGTAGGGCGTCTTGCGCAGATCGCCGGTCCCAACAAAGAGCCGGTCGCCCGGATGGCTGAGACGGTCCACGTCGACGAGCATCGCGTTGACCGCGTCGGCGGCGTCCTTGCGTCCGTAATAGAAGACCCGCTGACCGCGACGGATCGTGTACGACTCGCGGTGGTAACCAAAGGTCTGAGCGGTGGCATCCACGTAGGTCCGAAATGTGAAATGCGGCACCAGCGCGAGCAGAAGCACGAATGGCGTGGCCGCGGCGACGATCACGCGTCGCGTCGGTGACAACCTGCGTGTGCGATTGTCGAGTACCTCGCGCACGGCGATGGGCAGAAGGCCGATCGGAACCGCGCTGACCCAGGCGAGATGTGTGGTGTCGGCTCGTTGGAACGCCTGCGGCAACAATCCGAAGCTGAAGACACCGAGGACGAACAAGGTGCGGGCGCGTGTCGATTTGGGGTCGCGGCGTACCGCGCTCCAGCCGACGACGAGCAACGCGGCGACGCTGGCGACCAGCAGTAGAAGCCAAAGGGTCAACTGACCCGGCGACGGCGGCGCGGGGAGTGCCCAACCCGGCGCGTTGAGCTGTCCGGCTCGTTGGAGGAAGCCGTCGAAGTGGCTCCACGACGGGGGAAGCGGGAGACGGCGTCCGCCCCGCAAATGAAACAGCGGATCCACGACCATGCCCTGCCACACGTTGCCCGGCCCGGCCAGTGCCAGGTGCACGAGATACGGCGACAAGCCCGCGGCGACAGCCGCGACGAGTCGATACTGCCGAGCGCGCGGCATCGTACGGGAGGCGACGAAGAGTCCGAGGACGACCGCGAGCACGAGGTCCAGACGGAACAGGAGTGCGGCGCCCGCCAGCAAGCCGGCGAGCACGATGCGCTCCCGCGTTGCCGCGGCCATCGCCCACAATCCGAAGGCGAGGCCGCCGACCCAAGCGAGCGCGGTCAACCCGATGGGCGGCACGATGATGATGGCGGCCATCGCGGCGCCAGCGGCAGCCACCCAGCGGCCCCACGGGCGAGCCACCGCGAACATCGCGGCCACCAACGCCACCTGCTGCGCGTAGCCGGCGAGGCGTTCGGTCCACAACGATGTACCCAGCGTTTTGAACACTGCGGCGAGTGCCCACAGGCTCCCCGGGCCGTAGAGGTGCAAGAAGTCGTTGTTCGGAACGTCGCCGTGCAGCACGCGCTCGGGGAACACGAGCATGAAGCCCTCCTCCATCGGAGGACCGGGCGCGCGCAACAAACCCCGTAGTGGCAGTGCGAGCACGACGCCGACCGCCAACCACGGCAGCCATCGCTCGAGCCTCTCCATCGTGCTCGGCTTCGTCACCCGCGGCTCCGGGCGGGCCACCGGCGCGCCAGCGCGGGTTTTTCGACGACGACGTACGAGATGATCGCCAAGACGACGCTTCCCAGCACGGTCACCGCGAGCAGCGAGGGGAAGGAGCCGAGGAAGGGCTTGATGTCCCTGGCATTCATCCACACGTCCAAGACGCCCTCGTGCCACAAGTAGACGCCGTAGGAGATGAGCCCACCGGCGATCATCGTGCGTGAACGCAACAGGCGGCGCACGAGGCCTTGGTCTTGTGGACCGAACACCGCGGGGAGCAGCAAGAAGAACGCGGTGGCCGCGTACAAGAACTGCCGGGCCATCCATTGACCGTGCGAGTCCGCGCCAGGACCGAGCGGCAATCCGCAGCGGGTGGAGACCGTCCAGTACGACAGCGCGGCCAAGGCCCAACAGAGGGCCGGATGGCCTCCGACGATGTCGATAGCTCTCACGCGTTCGCGATGGCGCAGTGCCCACTCTCGCACCACTGCCAGCCCCATGCCCAGAGCGAACAAGTCGGCGTTCATCGGGAGCCAATCGAGTCGGTGGTCGACGGGCACGTTGGTTGTGGGAAGGCTGCGAACCACCAGCCAGCGCGCCGCAATGCCGATCACGTACAGGATCGCGAGGCCGAAGAGCTCGGCTCTCGCGGCGCGGCCGACGTTCTCGCCGCGCCGAAGCGTGCGCCGCATCGCCAACGCCCACAGCGGCAGGAAGAGGTAGAACGACATCTCTGTGCACAGGCTCCAGGCCTGTTGCAATCCGCCAACGACGGTGCTCTGGAAGTAGATCTGCAGGAAGCCGTAGTAGACGATCACGTCGCCGAGCGACGAGATGTCGTTTCGGTGGCGCGTGTCGAACACCACCGTGAGAATCGTCAGCGCGACCCAATAGGCGGGAATGATGCGGAGGGCGCGGCGGCGAGCGTACGAACGAAGTCCGGGCGCAGCGGCGTGATCGAATCGGGCCGCGACGAACGGTCGATACAGCAGATAGCCCGAGATGAGGAAGAACAGGTACACGCCCGCCTCACCGCGGGCCAGGTACGGCCCCAAGCCTCCGGCCTCGCGAAATGTGAAACCGGAGATGAGTCCGACATGCAGCAGGACGACCGCCCCGGCCGCGATGGCCCGCAGACCGTCGAAGCACGGGAATCGCTCCGTCGACAGCGGCGCCGAGTGTGGATCGACCGCGATCATGGCGACGCCACTGATCGCGAGCGGCGTTCGGTCAAGACCGTGATTGCCGCGTCCACGGCGACGGCCGCCAGCAGGACGAGCGACACCTCCGCAATCGCTCGATAGCGGACCAGGCCGAAGAACACGACCGTCGTGATCAACGCGAGGACCGGCAGGGAGAGGAGCGGGAAGACGGGGATGCCCCTCTGGCGCAGCACGACAGCTCCGGCGATGGACAGGATGGCTACTGCGAAAAAGGTCCACCAGGCGCTCCATGCGACCCAGCGCTCCCGGCCTCCGACGAAATTGTCCAGCGCCGCCTGCTGGCGGAGTTGCCACAGTCCCGTGACTCGACCGACACGGGCGAGCGTGACGATGGGCAGACGGCTCATGTGCCCGCGGATGTACTCGGTGGCGTTGTCGCGGTGCACCGCCTCGAGTACCGAGCGATCGGCAGTGTCGGCCAGCCCCGAACGGTCGACCACGGCAAGGACACACGATCGCGACCAGTAACCCGTGAACGGGCCGTAGTAGGCGTCGTCGCATGACGATGAGTCAAGCGCGACGCCGAACCCGGTGGAGAGCAACGTCGGTCGTTCGAAACGCGTGAGGTTGTAGATGCACCAGGGAGCAATCAGCAACGCGACCGCGATCCATGCGGCCATCAGGTGCCGGAATCGGTCGCGTCGCGGCATCCCGGATCGAAAGGAGACGAGGGGAACGACCAGCAGCACCGTGAGCAGCACCATCTCGGCCCGAGTGAGCGCGCCGAGCGCGACCGCGGCCCCGAGCAACACCGCACGAGACGGTGTCGGCGCTCGCCACCAGACGTACGCGGTCAGCAGGCACAGCGCAACGGCCAGTTGAGCGATCGTCTCGGACTCGAGCGCGCCGTCGTACGCCCACAGGTTCGGGTACACGGCGGCGAGCGCGGCGGCCACGAGTCCGAGCCGTGGTCCCCCGAGCGCACGACCAACCAGCCCGGTGATCACGACGGTGAGCACGCCGATCCCAGCCGACGCCAGCATGTGCGCGGTGGCGCTCGTGAGTCCCACGACCGAGAAGGCCGCGAGGTACACCGTGTACATCGGGGGATGGTCAGCCGCGGGCACCGTGGTGCCCGCGTCGAGGAACGACAAGGGGTCGATGAACCCCTTGCCCTCAGCCAGGAGATTGGCGCCTTCGTGGTAGTAGCGGGAGTCGCCGCCGACAGTGAGACCACGACGCCAGAACCAGATGTAGGCGACGCGGACGACGAGCGCGACGAGCGCGACGACAATCACTCCGACCCAAAATCGAGTACTGCCTGGAGAATCGGTCGGCTCGACCTTCGTCATCGTCGCAAGAGCCGGGGAACGAGATGTTTGCGCCGCAACAGCGGACGCTCGATGAGAACGTACGAAAGGGAAGCGGTGACGAGCGTGAACACGAGTACGACCCCGACGAGCTTCGGAAGGCTTCCGCCCAACGCATCTGTCGGTGCGCCCGCCCACTCGCGCAATCGGATGATCCAGAGCTCGTGCCAGAGGTACACCCCATACGACACGAGTCCGACGAGTTGCACGAGTCGGTTGCCGAGCAGCCGGCGGATGAACCCGACGCGCGGCGGGCCGAAGACGCCCGGTAGGAGCACGAAGAACGCGACGATCGCGTAGAAGACGTGAACGACCATCTCGTCTCGCTCGGTGAACAGCACATAGTTGACGGCAACGCCCAGCTGCGTGCACACGAGCCAGTACGCGACGCCCGCAACGGTCCAACAGACGGCGGGGGCCCAGCGGTGGTCGAGGCGGGCGGGGGCGGCAGTGCCCGTCTCGGCCACTCGCACGCTGACGATCGCGAGCAGCATTCCGAGGGCGAAGTGATCGAGCCACGCCGGCAGCCAGGTGTTGTAGACGCCGAAGCGAGTCGAGTGCAGCGACACGAGCCAGAAGCGATACCCCCACGCGATCCCTGTCAGCGCGGCGACTCCGATGAGCTCGGCGCGCAACATGCGAGATTGGTCGGCGTCATCCGGCACGACGCGCCGTTGCGCGATCGCGTACAGCGGCAGAAACAGGTAGAACGCGATCTCGGTTGCCAAGGTCCACGATTGCGCGACCGGTCCGAACACCGTGGTCGGCCAGTAGATGTGCACCAGACCGACGAAGCGCAGCCAGTTGGTGATGCCGTGCACGGCGATGGGTGTGAACGCGACCAACCCTACGAGCGCCAGCCAGTACGCCGGATAGATGCGGAGGGCGCGACGCCACAGGAACGCTCCCGTTGTGGGTCGAGGTTCGCCCCGGATTCGGGCGGTGACGAACGGGCGGTAGAGCAAAAATCCCGAGATGAGGAAGAAGATGGCAACGCCGACGTCGGCACGAGCGAAGAAGCGACCCCACGAGCTTCGGATGTCGAACCCGGTGTCGAAGGCCGCGTGGGTCAGCAGCACGCTCACCGCGGCAATCGCGCGGAAGCCGTCGAACAGCGGGAATCGGGTAACCGTGCGCTCTGGGTGGGCGAGATCGGGAGCCTCGCTCCGAACGATCTCGGCCATCGGAGGGTCATCGTAGGCTCGCGCACCGCATACGCTCCGCCACCGTGTCCCTGACGAGCCGCACCCGCTCGTCGCTGATCGCCATCCTGGCCGTGGCCGCCGCGGTGCGGATCGCGTGGTCCGTGTACGCCGCCCGCGCGCCCTCGGGCTCGCTGCACGATCCGAACTTCTATCTGCTGTACGGCGAGCAGATCGCTCGGGGTCGCGGCTATGTGATCCCCTACGAGCAAGGCCCCACGGCCTACTACCCGGTCGGGTATCCGATCGTGTTGGCGGTCGCGAATTTTTGCCTGATCCACACGGTCGGCAACCACCCGGTCGGTGCCGCCGCGGCGATCAACGTCGTCTTCGGCGTGGCCGCCGTGGCCCTGGTCTTCGCGATCGGACGGCATCTTGGCGGAGATGCGATCGGTTTGGTCGCGGCGGGAATCACCGCCGTGTATCCGAACCTCGTGTACCACACCGCCGTCGCGCTCACAGAGACGGTGTTCAACACGGTGCTGTTGCTGCTCGTGCTCGTCGTCGTGTCGGGGCCGTGGACGGTCGGTCGCTTCGAGCGGCGACGCTTGATCTGGGTCGGCGCACTCCTGGGAGCGTGTGTGCTCATCCGCCCAGTCGCCGCGCCACTCCTCGGAGCGCTTGTCGTCGCGTGGCTGATCGCGGGATTTGGTTGGCGTCGATCGCTGTCGCACGCGGCCGTGGTGTTGGGTGTGGCGGTGCTGGTTGTCAGCCCGTGGATCGTGCGCAACATCCGGGTGATGCATGCGGTCACACTGTCGACGAACACGGGAGACAACTTCTGTATGAGCCGCCATGTCGGAGCCAGCGGCACGTTCGAGTTCAGTGACAATGCGTGCTTCGAGGGTCTGGCCGACCTGCGCCGTCCCGAGTTCGAGACCGAGCGCGACAGCCGCAATCGACGGCTGGCGTTGGAGTTCGTACGCGACCATCCGGTCGAGGAGGTGAGGCTCTGGGGCCGCAGGCTCTATCACACGTTCAAGAGCGATTGGGATGGAGTGTGGGCCGTGGAATCGTACGGCGACGATCCGTTTCTCTCGGATCGGGCGCGGGAAGCGTTGCGTTGGGCGGGGAGCGACTACTTCCTTGCAACGGTCGCATTGGCCGGAGCAGGGTTCGTGATCGTCGCGCGCCGCCGCGAGGAGCGCGACGCCCGCTGGGCACTCCTCCCTCTCGCGATCATCGCGACGGTTGTCGTCCCCGTTGTGGCCACGTTCGGCGACACCCGCTTCCATGTTCCGGCGCTGCCGCTCATCGCGATAGGAGCGGCCGTCCCTGTCGTCGCCGCACGAGAGCGGCTGCGCCGACGAGCGTGACGGCGGCAGCCATTGCTTGGAACGGGAGCAACGGCACATGGAATCGTGTGTAGCCGTACAACTCCAACGGAATCGCGATGAGCACGGCCGCCGTCAACGCCACGACGATGCGATCGCCCAGCCGAGGATCACGGCGCCGAAAGAACCGGGGGATCGCGAGAACGGCCAACGGGAGTGTCGCCCAATACCACCAATCCGCGATCAGCCTGGGGGGCGTGCGCACCGCTCCCGGTAGAAACAGGTTGGCATCGCCCGGCGCCTCAGGCCACCACGCCGCCGCGGCGGCGCGCTCGAGCACGGGGACTAGGTCTTCACGCGCCGGCGCCCGCGCCGACGTGCCGCAGCTTGCTCGACCGCTCGTCGCGGGATGATCGGCGCGTCACGGCCGGTCGAGTCGCCGCCGGCATCGGCCACCTCTTCGTGATACTCGGCCTCGACGTTGACCGACCAGATGTCGTGACCCGCGCCGTGCACGATGTTCTCGACGGTCAACATGGCCGTGAACATCGAATGATCCTGGTTGTTGTACTTGTGCATTCCGTTGCGCCCCACCGGATAGACGTTGTGCGCGTGCTCCGCGAGCCAACCCTTCATCGTCTCGACATTCTCTCGATAGTTCTCGTCGTAGGTCGGGTACGCCCTGGGCATACGCACCACGTACCCCTTCTCGATCTGTTCCGGCGCAACCAGGCCAAGGGTGGCGAGCTCCTGAGTGCCGAGGGCGATGAGTTCCTCATCGGCCATCTCCCAGAGCTCGTCACCCTCGAACACGAAGTACTCGAGCCCGAGACAGGTCTTGCCCTCTTTCACCATGAAGGGCGACCACGACCCGAAGTTCTGGATGCGACCCAGCCGCACTGTCGGAGAGTGGACGTAGATCCAGTTGTCCGGGAAGGCCGCGTGCTCGGGCACGACCAGCGCCACCGACAAGTGATCGCGGAAGTGGATCCCGTCAGCCGCCCGCCGTACGTCCTCGGGAACCGGGGGCTGCATGGCCTTCAGCAGGTGGGGAAGGGGCATCGAAGAGATGACATCCGTTGCCGGCAGCGTGACCACACCATCGTCGTTCGTGTATTCGACGGCCGCGGCGCGGCCGTCCTCGTGCTTGACACCGGTCACGCGTGAGTTGAGCAGCACATGGTTGCCGTCCTTCTCCACGAGTTCGGTGCATCGCTCCCACATCATTCCGGGACCGAGGCGCGGATACTGGAACTCTTCGATGAGCGACGTGATGTCCTTCTGATTCCGGCGGGGCAGTACCGCGTTCACCACTGCGCTGAAGAACGAAAGGTTCTTGATCCGTTGCGCCGCCCAGTCCGCTTGGATCTCGCTCGCGGGCACGCCCCACACCTTCTCGGTGTAGGTCTTGAAGAACATTCGATACAGCCGCCAGCCGAAGCGAGACGCCGTCCATCCCTCGAACGTGGTGAGGTCCTTCGGTGGGTGGATGCGAATCCAGAGGTACGACAGCACGCACCGCAGGGCTTCGCCGATCCCGAGGTTCTTGAGCACGTTGAACAGCTTGAGCGGGTAGTCGAAGAACTTTCCGTCGTAGAAGATGCGGCTCATGCGCGGTCGCAGTAGGAAGTCCCCGTCAGGAAGAATCTCGTGCCAGAGGTCTTCGACCGCCCGAACCTTCGTGAAGAACCGGTGACCGCCGAGATCGAACCGCCAGCCATCGCGTTCGACCGTGCGGCTGATGCCCCCGACGACGGTGTCGGACTCGAGCACCGTGGCGCGGACGCCGTGTTTGCCCAGTTGGTATGCCGCAGTGAGACCAGCGGGCCCCGCACCGATGATCACGACGCGCTTTGCGGTGTCGTTCTCTTGCGGGGGAGTCTCGGCCATCTGGTCGGCGAGTGTATGGGCGCAC
>JBEEGD010000253.1:0-26378 GCA_041166685.1 Acidimicrobiaceae bacterium
GCAGGCACGAGGTCGGGGGTGAACTGCAATCGAACGAAGGTGCCTCCGAGGATACGGGCGATGGTCTCTGCCGCCAGGGTCTTCGCGAGGCCGGGCGAGCCCTCGATGAGGCAGTGCCCGCCCGCCAGCCAGCTCACGAAGAGCCGCTCGATCATGCGGTCTTGGCCGACGAGAACCCGCTTCGCCTCGAAGAGCGCGTGTTCCAGGATCTCTGCGGGCGCGGCAGATTCGAATCGGTCGAACGCATCGGACGTCGGGGGTTGACGCGGCATCGGTCGGCTCCTTGTTGGATCGGGAACTCAGAGCCAAACGCGCCGACCTGTGACCGTCCTGACCGCAACCTGAGAGATTCCTGTGAAGCAGCTCGTCGCCGCGGCCAGCGCGTAGGAGCTACGGGCCGCCTGTCGTCCTGGCATCGGGTGTAGAGTCGGAGCCAACACGGCAAGACCCCCACGTGTTGAGCTGGCATTCGTCGCTGGCTCGGGAGCGGTGCTCCGGACCTCGGCAGCGCGTCTGATCGACGCACGTTGTTGAGGAATCGCGATGGCTCTTACTCAGGTTGCGTCAGCGGACCGCCCGTCGCTCTGTGTTGCTCCGTCTGCGAGCGTGACATCAGCCGGCGGATACACGGTTGTACGACTCGAGGGCGAGCACGACATTGCCAGCTTGTTTGTCCTTGCCGACGCGCTCTCGGTCGCAATCGCGCTCGGTGACGCTGATCTCGTCGTCGACCTGAGCAACGTCCAATTCATGGGATCAGCACCGATGAGGGTGCTGATCCGCTGCCGGAACCTCCTACGAGCACAGGCTCGAGACCTGACCCTTCGATCTCCCGCGCCATGCGTGCAGCGCATGCTGAACCTCTGCGGGCTCAGCGACTTCGTTGCCCGTGGTCCCGTCGAGCTCGTGCGATGACGAGCCGGCTCCTCGCGCCGCTCGCGAGTCCGAACGACCCTGACGCGAGCAACTCCGAGTCGCAACCCAGGCACCGAGTGGTGATCATCGACCCGCGCGAAGAGCGTCGGGCGATCACCAATCTCTATGTCGAACGATGCGGACTGTTGACGGTTGTCGGATCCGCAGGGAACCTCGGTGACGCACAGACACAGATCCGCACCGAACGCGCGGACGTCGCGCTCGTGGAGATCCAGATGCCCGTGACACAAGGCCTCGACACCATCGGTGCGCTACGCGACCAATTCCCCGATCTTCGGATCGTCGTGTGCTCGTTCCACAACGACTCGGCGACTCGAGAAGCCGCGCGACTGCGCGGTGCCGACGGCTACCTCACGAAACCCCTCCAGACCGACGACCTCGTGGTCCTCGTCGAATCGCCTCGCTCCGCCTCCGGGGCGGACCCCATCGAGGGCGACTAGCTCTGCGGCTCCGCGACGCGCTTGCCGAGGTCGGGGCCACAGGAAGGCTGCGAGGCCGACGGCCGCCGGGAGCCACGACGACACCAACCGGTAGGCGACGGCCACCAGCAGCGCCGTCGAATAGGGCACGCCACCCGCGCTGAGCACGCCGGCGAGGCCGGCCTCGACGAAACCGAGTCCTGCCGGTGTGAGAGGGATCATCCCGGCGAGGT
The DNA here is from genome assembly GCA_041166685.1 of Acidimicrobiaceae bacterium. Lineage (GTDB taxonomy): Bacteria > Actinomycetota > Acidimicrobiia > Acidimicrobiales > JACDCH01 > DASUCS01. Next base: position 1,589 of record JBEEGD010000253.1, read on the forward strand.
TCGCGACCGCGAACGTGGCCAGCACGACGATGACGTTCGGCCGAATGCCGGCGGCACGGACCACCATGTACAGGGCGAGGTAGGCCGCAAGCGCCTGGCCGATGGTCGCCGCGAACGCTCGGACCCGGTGCCGTCGCACGGCGTCGCACAGAAGGTCGCGTTGTGCGACGGCCTGGACGACGAAGTCGTGCGATCCCTTGCCGCGACCGATCACGTCGATGATGCGTTGCGCGCCGCGCGCCGCGCCGATGAGCACTCGATCTCGTGTGGCGAGGGCGACAAGCGCGAGGAGCACGACGAGGAGGGCGATTGAAAGCCACACACCCGCCTCCAAACTGGAATCAACCGCCGCGCCGGACCAGAGGGCAGGCAGCGCCAGCAGCGGAAGGGCAAGCAACCCCGCCGTCGACAGCACACCGGACGCGGTGAGCCCCGCGATGGCGGTCGGCACATCGCTTCCCGAACGCATGAGCATCCGCAGCTGCACCGCCGCGCCCGCCGCGCCCCCAGCCGGCACGACCTGGCTGACGGCGTTGCCTGCGAGCTGCGCCGCGGCCACATCCGACCACCTGCTTCGGCGCAGGACGAGTCTCAGGACCACCCAGCAGCAAACGAAGCTCGCGAACTCGCAGGCGATCGCAAGCACGAGCCAACGGAGGTCGAGTTGCAGGACATTCCCGATGTCGCCATAGGCCTCCCCGAGCGTCGGGGCCAGAACAACGAGCGACACCGCGCCGGCGACGAGGAGCGGGTACGACGGGCGCCAGCGGGCATCGCTCCTCTCAACCATGCCCTCACCATCGGCCCTCAACCTTGGAGGGAGCTGAGGATTGGAAAAGGGTTGTGTTAGGGCGTTGTCGCCCTTACGGGCGGTCGAGGACCTCCGCGGCGGCGCGTTCGCCCGATCGGACGGCGCCGTCGATCGAGCCGTGCGACGTCGTCGAGGTCTCCGTGCCGGCCCAATGCACCCGCCCGAAGGGCTCGCGGAGCAGCGGCCCGTAGCGCGAGAGGATTCCCGGGGGAAGATGCGCCATCGAGCAGCCGCGGGTCCACTCTTCCTTCCACCACGCCGTCTCGATGAATTCGGCGGGTGTCGCGGCGCGTGGACCGAACCTGGTCGTGAGGGCGTCGAGCACGGCTTGCCGGCGCTCTGTCGCATCGAGCGCATCAACACGCTCGGCAACGCGGCCGAAGGTGAACGACGCGATGACGCCGGGGGTTCCCGACGCCGGGGACGCGTCGATGGTGACCTCGGACACCGAGTTGGGCTCGGAGGATTGGCCGCTGAAACCGTCCGCTCGCCAGAAAGGCTCGTCGTACACCACCAATGTCTTCGTCTCCGGGCCGCCGACGTCATTGCGGTAGAGGGTCGTGCGATCGTCGGGAAGTGGGGGGTCGAACGCGATGTCGAGAACGAGCGCGGGCGGGATGGTCACCACTACATGGCGAGCCGAGACCTCCACGTCGGCCGCATCGACGACGACGTGATCGTCGCGTTGAGTGATCGATCGAACGGGCATGTTCAGGCGAACCGCGTCGCCCAGCTTGTCCGCGACCCGTCGGGCTATCGAACCGGCACCGTCGTTGACGAGGTTCTCCTGGCCTCCGCCTTCGATCGAGAAGAGCGTGTTGATGCTCCCGTGGCCACGCACGAGGAACAACAGGTGCAAGAACGATGTGTCGTTGAGGTCGCCCGTCATCAATCCGCGGACCGCCGTCTCGAACAGGTCGCGCGCGATGGTCGTGCGGACTCCAGACCGCTCGAGCCACCACGCGACGGAGCGCGAGTCCCATTCCGCAGCACGCTTCGCGTCCCACGGGGCTTCAAGCGGCAGCTGCTTGGCCATCCGATTGATCCTCGTCTGCGCCAACGCGAGGGAGATGATCGCGAGCGGGCTGATCTTCGGGATGAGTCCGGTGTAACGGCGCGTTCGTCCTTCACCAACGAGAAGGTGCGCCCCCTTCACGTACGTCTTGTACGTGGTCACACCCATCTCTCCCGCGAGCCCGAAGATCGCGTCGTGCTTCGGTCCGAGCCACCCCCCTCCGCGGTCGACTGCCGAACCATCAGAGAGATGGTGCGTCCAGATCCGGCCGCCCACCCGATCACGCGCCTCGAGGACGACCACCGACTTCCCGTTCTGGTTCAGCCGATGCGCCGCCGTGAGTCCGGCATACCCAGCTCCGACGACACACACGTCCGCGTCAATCCGCTCCGGCATGCGAGCGCAACGTACTTGGTGTCGTCAGTTTCAGCCGGGCTGAGAGGAGGCTGTCCTACCGCTCCGGGGCGCCAACCCGGTAAGGGAGACGTCCCAGATCAACTCCGCGCCACCTGACTCTCGGCGTTCCAGTGACATTTCGCCGCCGAGCCGCGCTGCGCGGGTTCGCATGTTGTCCAGACCGTCACCAGCGGCCGAGCGTTCCCCGGGCCCGATGCCGTTGTCCGCCAGGCGTACGCGCAAGCGTCCGTCGCGCACCGTCAGGTTGAGCTCGACACTCGACGCCTGCGCGTGCCGCGCGACGTTGGAGAGGGCCTCGCGCACCACCGCAAGCAGATGATCGGCAATCGCACCATCAACCGTCGAGTCGATCGGTCCGTCGAACCGCACCACCGGCTCGAAGCCGAGCGCCCGAGCGCACTCGGCCGAAAGGTCGAGGAGCTCCTGTCGAACGCTGCGACCCGGGATGCGAGCGGTGTGGAGTTCAAAGATGGCGGAGCGCACCTCGCGGACAGTGGCGTCGAGGTCGTCGACGGCACTGTGCAGCCGATCGGCAACGTCGGGGCGGTCGGCCGCGAGCCGTACCGCACCTTGCAAGCTCAGACCGGTGGCAAACAGCCGCTGAATGACGGTGTCGTGGAGGTCACGGGCGATGCGCTCGCGATCCTCGAACAGCGCTAGGTCGGCCACCCGCGAGTGGAGCCGCGCGTTGTCGATGGCGACGCCGGCCGCAACGGCGAGTGCGACCACCATCTCCTCATCAACATCGGTGAAGACATCTCCACCTTCCTTGTCGCACAGATAGAGGTTGCCGAACACCTGGTCGCGGATGCGGATGGGCACACCGAGGAACGACGTCATCGGCGGATGGTTCGGCGGGAATCCGTAACTGTCCGGATGCTCACGTAAGTCAGGTAGGCGCAGCGGTCTGGGTTCGACGATCAGCAGGCCGAGAATGCCGTGGCCGTCTGGCAGGTGACCGATCGCCGCTCTGCCGTCGTCGTCGATGCCGACGGTGATGAAGTCCGACAGTCGCGTACCGCTGTCGTCGAGAACCCCCAGCGCGCCATAGCGGGCGTCGACGAGTTCAACCGCGGTCTCGATGATCTGCCGCAGCGCAGCGGCCAAATCGAGTTCGGAGCCCACCACGAGCACCGCGTCAAGAAGTCGCCGAAGTTGTCTGGGCCCAGCCTGACTCAGTGACTCCTCGCTCACGACCGGGATCCTACGATCAACAGGAATTCGTAGGGGCTGTCAAGATGGCAGCGGTGACCATCCGCGTGTTCCTGCTCGACGACCACGAGATCGTGCGTCGCGGGGTCCGGGAGTTGCTCGAAGCCGAAGACGACATCGAGATCGTGGGTGAAGCGGGAACCGCCGAAGAGGCGGTCGGTCGGATTCCGGCGACGAGCCCCGATGTCGCCGTCTTGGACGTGCGTTTGCCCGACGGCAGCGGCGTCGAAGTGTGTCGCGACGTGCGGTCGGCTCGCCCTGAGGTCGCGTGCATCATGCTGACGTCCTTCGCAGACGACGAGGCGCTGTTCGACGCGATCATGGCCGGAGCTGCCGGTTACGTCCTCAAACAGGTGCGCGGCGGCGATCTCGTCGACGCCATCCGCCGGGTCGCCGCCGGTCAGTCACTGCTCGATCCCGCCGTGACCGCCAAGGTCCTCGATCGGCTCCGCAAGGGCGTCGACGAGGACGAACGCCTTCGCGATCTCACCGACCAGGAGCGCCGGATCCTGACACTCCTCGCCGACGGCATGACCAACCGCCAGATCGCCGAGGAGATGTTCCTCGCCGAAAAGACCGTCAAGAACTACGTCTCCAACCTGTTGGCCAAGATGGGTATGAGTCGCCGCACCGAGGCGGCGGTGTACGCGGCCCGCATCGCCGAGCGCAAGCGACCTTCGTCTGAGTAGGCCCGTTTGGGACCTTCGTCCCGCCGGACATGACGCTCGGCCCTACGAGATCGTCGATCCGAGCCTCATCCTGATCTCATGACAACACACCACCCGATCGATGCCGTTCCGGTGGTCGGGTGCGAGGTGCTCGACGAGTCCGAATGCCTGCGCCTGCTCTCGCTCGAGCCGGTGGGGCGACTCGCGCTCACGGCGTCCGCCCTGCCCGTCGTCCTGCCCATCAACTTCACCCTGTCGGGACGCAGGATCGTGTTCGCCACCGAGACGGGACTGAAACTCGACGCGGCCCGAGCCCGCACAGTGGCATGCCTCGAGGTCGACGGCTTCGACCGGTTCGCTCACAGCGGATGGAGCGTGCTGGCCACCGGCCGGCTCGCCGAGATCACCGATCCGCATCGACTGACCGAAGCGGAGCATCTCCCTCTGAGTCCCTGGGCGGCGCCTCACGCCAACCACTACGTCGAGCTCGGGGTCGAATTGCTCTCCGGCCGCCGCATCACTCGCACGGCTACTGCCGTCATTGCACGGTTGCGCGACGACACCAAGATCCAGATTCAGCCGATCGCGCCATCCGACGGCGACCGCCTCATACGCTTCCACGAGACGCTCTCAGCCGAAACGACCCGCACGCGCTTCTTCGCCCTGCACCCTCATCTCAGCAACCAAGAGGTGTCGGTCTTCACGCACGTCGATCATCAGGACCGCGAGGCATTCGTCGCGCTACTGGACAACGAGATCATCGGTGTGGCTCGATTCGACCGCCTACCGAACAGCGCTCGCGCTGAGGTCGCGTTTGTCATCGCCGACCGCTGGCAAGGCCTCGGCCTGGCGACGTTGCTGTTTCACCATCTCGCCGAACGAGCGGCCGGTGTGGGTATCCGCCACTTCGTCGCCGAGACGCTCGCCGAGAACCGCCGGATGCTCGCCCTGTTCGAACACACCGGCATGGTCACGCACCGGAGCACGGACCACGGCGTGGTCGACCTCGAGATGGACATCTCGCCGAACCACAACCCGAAACGGTGACGCTGTACTACGCGCGGCGGTTGCGGGCCATGCGCAGCTGGCGCACGTCGAGCGGTTCGCCGGTGAGCTCGTTGACCACGCGCGGTCGGACCTCAGTCTTGGTCTCGCGGTCGAGGAGCACGACCGGCGGCTCCTGGCCGTCCCACATCCAATCCGATCCCCAGCGCCACATCGCAGCCAGGACGTCCCAGAACGCCCGCCCCTTGTCGGTGAACCGATAGTCGTACCGAGGTGGATGCTCTTCGTAGGGCACCTTGACGAGCATGCCCTCGTCGATCAGTCGGTTGAGGCGCTGCGTGAGCACGGCACGACTACAACCCAGCGCCTCTTGGATGTCGTCGAAGCGCGATCGGCCCGAGAACAGCTCGCGGAGCACGAGCGGCGTCCACCAGTCACCGATCAGATCGGTAGTGCGCGCGATCGGACACGGCCACTGGTCGAATCTCGTCCGGCGCACCGCGGTTACACCCGTTCCAAGCGCGCGGGGACGTGTTTGTGCCATGGCGTACCGGCGAGCCAATCACGGTCCTCACTCGCGGTGAGCTCGTTCGGCGCCACGCCGGTCACGGGGGTCGACCCGTCCTCGCCGGGGTAGTCGAGGCCGAGACCGTTCGGCAACGAAACGTGGCCGGGCTGCATCATGTCGCTGACCTCGACGGCTGCGACCGCGCTGGCACGCCGTGTCGTGACGCGGACGAGATCACCGTCCCCCACTCCGAGACGGTCGGCGTCGACCGGGCCCACTCGCAACGAGCCGGCAGCGTCCTTCTTGCGCCAACCCGGATCGCGAAAGATCGTGTTGGCCGTGAACGAACGCCGTTCGCCGGCCGAGAGTACGAAGGGAAACTCTGGGTCGCTCGCGGGTGGCGTTTCGGAGGACAGCGAATCCAGCTCATCGAGCAACTCTGGGATGACAAGTTGCACTCGCCCGTCCGCGGTGCGGACGCGACTCCAGCTGACGTCGGCGTCGTCGACCGTGAACACGAGGCCGGAGGGGCTGTCGAGGATGGCGTCGAAAAGGCGCTCACCAGGCTCGAGCCCCTCGCCCGTGAAGCCGGCGCGACGAACCGAATCGGGATACGACTGCGCGCAACGATGTGCCGGCCCCCACAGCACGGCCGCCGCGGCTGCGCCGTTCGGCAAGGTCGGGCCGAGCGCGCGGTAGAGCACAACCGGGGCAAGCTTGCCGAGGTCGGGCTTCGCCGCGACTGCGGCGAAGAAGGCATCCGCGAAGGCCGACCGGCTCTCTTCCGCCGCCGCACGCAGCGGCGCGATGTCGTCGTCGGTGATGGCGCCCAGCGCCTCGCACAACCGTGCATGGATCTCGGGCTCTGCCATCGTGCCGTCGAGCGGTTCGAGGAGCGGACGTCGCAGATGAAAGACGTTGCGGGGAAAGTCGAAGTTGAAGAAGGTCGCCTCGTACTTTTCGAACTGCGACGGCACCGGCAGCACGTAATCCGCCAGACGCGCCGTCTCTGTGAGCGCAACGTCGATCACGACGAGGAGCTCCAGCGAACCGAGCGCTTCCCGCATGCGCTGGCTGTCGGCCAGCGAGTGCGCGGGGTTGCCGCTCTCGACCAGCATGGCGCGGTAACGATCGGGGTGATCGGTGAGTATCTCCTCTGCGATCACGTTGGCCGGCACGAGCCCTGAGATGATTCGAGCCTGCGCAACGGGACTCACGCGTGACGAGCCACCACCACTCAGACCGGACCCCGCGAGGTTCACGAGGCTCGACGGCACGTACTGCCCGCCGGGAACCGCGAAATTGCCGGTCAACAACCACAGCAGTTTCTCGAGATAGCTCGACAGCGTGGAATGCAGCGACATCTGCACGCCGAGGTCCTCGAAGAATGCAACGCTCGACGCTCGAGCGATTCGCCGAGCGGTGTCACGAACCAACCCCTCGTCGAGCCCGGCGACCTCGCAAAACCGGGTGACCGGCACCGCCGAGAAATGGGCGACGACTTCGTCGAGACCGCTGGCGTGATCACTCAGCCATGTGCGATCGAGCAACTCCTCCTGCACGATCACCGCGCCCAGCGCGGCCAAACACCAGGCATCCGTACCGGGACGTACCTGCAGATGGAAGTCGGCGAGTTCGGCAGTCTCCGTGCGCCGCGGATCGATGACCACCATCGACCGCGCCGGATCGCGGGCAATCTCCTTGAGGGTGGTACGCGCCCGGGGGATGCTGTGCGACTGCCAAGGGTTCTTGCCGACGAAGACCGCAACCTCGGCTTCATCGAACTCCGCCCGAACGTGGGTGCCGAGCAACTTCGCGTTGACCCAGAATTCGCCGGTCTTCTCCTGCGCCAATGCATTCGATCGGAAGACGGAACCGAGCGCGGCGCGCGTGGCGCCCGCGTAGGCGCCTCCGAGATGGTTGCCCTGCCCGCCGCCTCCGTAATAGAAGATCGACGCACCGCCATACGAGTCGCGCACGGCAGCGAACCGTGTTGCGACTTCGTTGATCGCTGTGTCCCAGTCGATCTCTTCGAACGTGCCGTCGGCACAACGGCGCAACGGCGACGTCAGTCGGTGACGTCCGTTCTGATAGTGGTCGAGCCGCAATGCCTTCTCGCACGTGTAGCCCAGTGACGCGGGATGCGACTTGTCACCCCGAATGCGCTCGAATCGGCGTCCGTCGTCTCCCCCGAGCCGGACCTCGATGCCGCAGTTGCATTCGCACAGGATGCAGGCCGTCGGATGCCAGGTGCCTTCGCTCAATCCTCGCCTCCCTGGTGAGTTCATTAGAAGAATCCACTATCGAAGGGAGCGCTGTCAACATGCCGGTGGTCACGGTTCTCCTTCTGTGTCCGGCGCGTGAATCCTCGACTGCGGAAACCTGGCTGAAACATGGTCTGACTACGAAGGCCTTGTGGCGGATCTGTTCGACACGTATGGCATGCCGGACACATGGGACGAGATGTTCGAGGCCAGTTCCTCGCCCCGCGAGCACTACGCCGCGCTGCACGATGCGCTGTGCACGATGACGGCCGCTGACTACAACGATCGATGCATGGTCCGCGACCGCAGCTTCCGAGATCAGGGCATCACGTTCTCGCTCTCCGGCGAAGAGCGCCCGTTCCCGCTCGACCTCGTCCCCCGCGTCGTGGCGGCCGGCGAGTGGGAGGTGATCGAGTCGGGCGTCGTCCAGCGCGTGCGGGCGCTCGAGGCATTCTTGGCCGACGTCTACGGCGCGGGACGGTTGTTCGACGACGGGGTGGTGCCCCGGCGGTTGGTGCTCTCGTCGACCCACATGCATCGAGAGGTGGCGGGTGTCGAACCGCCCAACGGCGTACGGGTGCATGTGGCGGGGATCGACCTCATCCGTGGCGCCGATGGCCGCTATCGCGTCCTGGAGGACAACCTTCGAACTCCGTCCGGAATCTCCTACATGATCGAGAACCGGCGCGCGATGACCCACGTGTTCCCGGAGCTGTTCGCGAGTCATCGGGTGCGCCCGGTCGCGGACTACCCATCGCACCTTCTCGAAGCCTTGCGCGCCGCCGCGCCGGCGCGCCGCGAGGATCCGACGGTCGTCGTGCTCACGCCGGGCATCCACAACTCGGCGTATTTCGAGCATTCGTTCCTTGCTCGCCAGATGGGTGTGGCGCTGGTCGAAGGTCGGGACCTCGCGTGCCGGGACGGTGTGGTCGTCATGCGCACGACAGCGGGCGAACAGCGGGTCGACGTCGTGTACCGACGAATCGACGACGAGTACCTCGATCCCGTCCACTTCCGACCCGACTCGGCACTTGGTTGCCCAGGGATCCTCAACGCGGCGCGCGAGGGCAACGTCACGATCGCCAATGCCGTTGGCAATGGCGTGGCCGATGACAAGGCGCTGTACGCCTACGTTCCCGACCTCATTCGCTACTACCTCTCCGAGGAACCCATCCTCGACAACGTCGAGACCTTCCATGTCGAGGACGACGACCACCGGGCGTACGTGCTCGACCATCTCGACGAGTTGGTGCTGAAACCGGTGGATGGTTCTGGTGGGTACGGCTTGGTGATCGGACCGCACGCAACCGACGAGCAACTGGCCACGGTGCGGGTAGCGATCACGGAGAACCCGAGAGGGTGGATCGCACAGGGGGTGGTCGAGCTGTCCACCTCGCCGACGCACACGGAGAAGGGATTCGCGCCACGCCACATCGACCTCCGGCCGTTCGCCGTCAACGACGGGGAACGCGTATGGGTCGTGCCCGGGGGGCTGACCCGTGTGGCGTTGCCCGAAGGCAGCCTCATCGTCAACTCCAGCCAGGGCGGTGGCTCGAAGGACACATGGGTCCTGATGCCTGAGGGCAACAGCCGCGAGCGTCTCGGCACCGTCGGGGTGCGGCAACCGGGTGCCGTGTGGAGCCTTCCTCCGGAGCCGGGACCTGAGATCGTCGTTGCTCAGCAGCAGCAACAGCAGCAGGCCGTCGGAGACGGACGATGCTGAGCCGGATCGCGGAGTCGTTGTATTGGCTCGGGCGCTACACCGAGCGGGCCGAGGACACGGCGCGCATCCTCGATGTGCACTACCACTTGCTGCTCGAAGATCGCTGGGTCGACGAACACTCGGCGTGTGAGGCGTTACTCGACGTCATGGGTGTCGGCGACCGCGCGACACCTGACTGTGATTCCTCCTCGGTGACACGGGTACTCGCATATGACGTGGAGAATTCGGGATCGATCGCGGGCGCGCTCGCGCAGGCGTGGACCAACGCGCGCGGCGCGCAGGAGGCGATCTCCTTGGAGATGTGGGAATGCCTCAACACCACCCACGGCGCGCTGGCGGGACGGGTGCGGATCGCAAGCGCGCAGAGCCCGCATGCCTTCTTCGACTGGGTGAAGGAGCGCTCGGCCATCCTCGCGGGCTTCGCCGAATCGACGATGAGCCGCGACGACGGATGGCGGTTCCTCCTGCTGGGGCGCAGCCTCGAGCGAGCCGACATGACGGCACGCCTGCTGTCGGCTCGGTACGGGGAGAGTTGGGGTCAGGCCGGATGGGTGACGACGTTGAGATGCTGCTCGGCCTACGAGGCGTATCTCCGCACGTATCAGCGCGCTGTCGACGCCTCGTTGGCGGCAGAGTTCTTGTTGCTCGATCGTCTGTTTCCCCGCTCGTTGTTCCACGCGCTCAGCACGGCCGAGCAGTGCCTGGCCGAACTCGATCCCGTCTATGGCCGTACCGGCGTCGATGACGCCGCCCGGCGTCATCTCGGACTCGCCCGTACTCAGCTGGAGTTCCGTTCCGCCGACGAACTGCTCGCGGATCTTCCCGATCACCTCTTCCGCATCCAGCAAGAGTGTTTCGAGGCCGGCGCCGCGGTGGCGGCCCGGTACTTCCGCGCGACACGGCTCGTGGAGTGGAGTGCGTAATCAGTGAGTGGGCGGATCGAGATCACCCATCGCACAGGATACGAGTACGCCAAACCGGTGGCCGCCTCGTACAACGAGGCCCGTCTCACCCCGCTCACCACACCAGAACAAGTCACGCTCGACGCGCGTGTCACCGTTACACCCTCAACGCGACTGTTCCGCTATTGGGACTACTGGGGAACGCTGGTGCACGCCTTCGACTTGCATCAGCCGCATGACAAGTTGGTGGTGACGAGCACTTCTGTCGTCCAAACCTCGGACAGCGATCGTCACCCTCCCGCCGATGGTCTCGACGTGTCGTGGTCCGTCTTCGATGACGCGTCCGTACGCGACCGTCACTACGAATTCCTGATGCCAAGCCACTTCGCCACCGCTGACGAGGAGCTGACCGAACACGCCGGGGCGCTGCGGGCCCAAGCCGGAACCCCACGTGAAAGCGTCGAACTTGTGATCGCGTGGGTACGTCAGCAGCTCACGTACGCGAAAGGCGCGACCAGCGTGACGACATCAGCGGTCGATGCCAGGCATACCGGACGCGGTGTCTGTCAGGACTTCGTACACCTTTCGACTGCGCTGCTGAGGGAGATGGGCGTCCCCTGCCGCTATGCGTCGGGCTACTTCGATTCGCGTCTCGAGGCGAACGTCGGCGAGACGGTCGTCGGCGAGAGCCACGCATGGGCGGAGGCGTGGATCGGGGGCTGGTTTCCGTTCGACCCGACGAACGACGTTCCGGTAGGGCAGCGCCATGTGCTCGTCGCGCTTGGCCGCGACTATCGCGACGTCACGCCGTTGAAAGGTGTCTATAGCGGCTCGCCGTCGTCGACGACGTCCGTCAGCGTCGAGCTGACTCGTCGCGCCTAGCGGGTGATCGTGGCCGGTACGTCCATCGGCCGCATCCAGACGCCAATCCCGAGGCCGGTCAATGCGGTGAGCGTGATGGTGCCCGTCCACATCTCGGCCGGCCAGCCCACGTCGTAGAAGATGAACAACGACGCGAAGTAGCACGACCACAGGAACAGCGGCATCAGGGCCGAGAACACACGCCACTCGACGACCCGGCTTGGGCTCGGATCGAGGACATTGACGAGGATGTCGGCAATGAGGCCGCCGGCCACCGCCGCCAGCGTCGTCCACCCGAGGGGGAACTCGTAGATGGCGTGGGTGGCGAGAGCCATCGCAGAGAAGAACAGCGTGAGGCTGAGGAACGGCAGCCGCCACCGGCGCAACACGAACAAGGTCATTCCCAACAGCACGAAGTTGGTGAAGTGGATCTGGGCCACGCCCTCGATGCGAATCCGCTCGACGAGGAAGCGGAACGCATCCCCTTGCGGCGCGTCGCCGACGAGCGCCCGAGTGTCGGCAATTCCGATCGTCGGTGAGTCGGCGTTGAACATGCTGAAGTAGTTGTAGAGATAGTTGATCATCAACGCGCTCAAGATCATCGACCACAGCACCGGCGCGAACTTGAACAGCGACGGTCTGTCGGTGTCGTTCGACGACCATGCCGCCCGGAGCGGGCTCGACAGCATCAAGACCATCCCGAACGCGAGCAACATGTGCGTCGGGCTGAAGAAGGCGTTCAAGTTCTGCTCGACACCGAGCATCGTGTGCCATACCTGGTCGCCCATGCCGCCGACAAAGAACACGGCCACCCCGAACACGCCGACGGCGTACCCCTGCGGGATCCCGGCGAGGCCTCGCTTCCCCGCCCGCCGCTCGCGCAGGACGACCCATCCGATCCAGCCCGCGATCGCGGCCCACCCCGAATAGAAGACCGCGTGCCACGGCGTCGTGATGGAGTCGTTCAGGTCGGTGTTCTGGTGAGCCCAGCCGTCCAGGTAGAGCCCGGTGATCATCCACGTGCCGAGCAAGCAGGTGATGAGCTCTTCGCCGAAGGTGAGCCGTCGCCGGGAATTGAGCTCCACCGTGGGGTGCGTCACCCGACTGATCCGGTCCGAAATCGATACCGCCATGCCCGTCTCCTTGTGTTCTTTCTCTGTCTGCTGCGCGGCGAGGCCTACCGGGCCTGCTGGGAAGCCTTGCGGACGGCGGCAGTCAACGCGTTGATGTCGCCGAAGGTGTTGTAGAGCGCGAGGGAGGGCCGGACGGTCGACGTGAGTCCGTAGCGCGCGAGCGCCGGCTGCGCGCAGTGGTGGCCGGCACGCACCGCGATGCCCTCACGGTCCAGGAACCGGCCGACGTCTTCAGGGGCCATGCCATCAAGAATGAACGACAGCACCCCCGCCTTCTCCGCCGCGGTCCCGATCAGGTGCACACCGGGAATCGCGGACAGACCTTCCGTCCCGTACTCGAGGAGGGCGTGCTCGTGCCGCTCGATGTTCGCCATTCCGATGTGGTTGAGGTAGTCGATGGCGGCACCGAGGCCCACCGCGCCGGCGAGGGTGCCGGTGCCGGCCTCGAACTTGTACGGCAGATCGTTGTACGTCGAGTGGTCGAACGTCACGGTCTTGATCATCTGGCCGCCGCCCTGCCACGGGGGCATGTCCTCGAGCAACGACTTGCGGCCGTAGAGAACGCCGACACCTGTGGGCCCGAACAACTTGTGGCCGGAGAAGGCGTAAAAGTCCGCGCCGAGTGTCTGCACGTCGACTGGCATGTGCGCCACCGCCTGCGCCCCGTCCACGACCACGGTGGCTCCTTGGCGGTGGGCCATGTCGGCCATCGTCGCCACCGGGACGATCGTCCCGAGGGCGTTGGAGACCTGGCTGATCGCCACCATCCGCGTGCGCGGGTTGAGCAGGCGAGCGAACTCCTCGAGGATCACCTCGCCCTGGTCGTTGATGGGGACCACCCTCAGCTTGGCGTCCTTCTCGTTGGCCAACATCTGCCACGGGACGATGTTCGAGTGGTGTTCGAGTTGCGTGAGGATGATCTCGTCGCCGGCACCGACGTTCTGGCGTCCGAAGGTCTGCGCCACGAGGTTGATGGCCTCGGTGGTTCCCCGCAAAAAGATGCATTCCTCGGTCGACTCTGCGCCGATGAATCCCCGGACCTTCTCGCGCGCGCTCTCGTAGGCATCGGTCGACCGCGCCGCCAAGGTGTGCGCGCCGCGGTGAACGTTCGAGTTGTCGTGCTCGTAGAAACCTGACACGGCGTCGATCACGGATTGGGGCTTCTGCGTGGTCGCCGCGTTGTCGAGCCAGACCAACGGCTTGCCGTGCACGCTCTGATGCAGGGCGGGAAAGTCGTCCCGCACCGCGGCCATCTCGACGTCGCGGGGCCCACCAGCGGCTCCGGGGTCAGACGGGATGGCCTCCCCTTGCTGCGGAAGGAAGTAGTAGTCGCCACCCGTGAGCGCGGCAGGCTCGTGAACCGCCTCGCTGATCCACGACGCGATGTTGCCTGGATCGAACGTCCGGTTGAGACCCGAGATGAAGTCGGTGCTCGGGACAGCATCGGCGCCCGGCAACCGGGTGTCGCGCGGGTCACCGGCGACCCAGTGACCCGCGGGTGGCGCGGGGACACCGTGCGGTATCGCGGGGCCAACGTGATGCAGGCCGGCGAGCGGCGACGTGTCCGGGGTGGGCGGGTCGAAACCTCCGAACCCACCTGGGAACAGCTCGTTCACCATCTGCGCGATCACGGCCTCGTCGCCGAACGGCTCGGGCGGTCCCGAGCCGTTCATCGAGGGCGATGCGCCGTTGTTCATGTGTGGTCGTACTCGTAGTACTGACCGACCTCGACATCCTCGAGCACGGCCAGGGCATCATCGACGAGCACTGCGACAGAGAAGTACAGCGTGAGGAGGTACGACGCGACCGCCTTCTGGTTGATCCCCATCAGACGGACCGAGAGCCCCGCACCGGCGCCGACTTCTCCCTCGGCGCCAACGTGGTGCAGGCCGACAACGCCTTGGTCGGCCTCACCCACACGCACCAAGAGGATGTTGGTCGTGCCCCGACGCTCGGTCGAGCGGGAGCGACCGTCGACGAGCAATTTGTCGCACGGGACGATCGGAACACCGCGCCACGTGACAAAAGGCGAGCCGACCAAGTTGACCGTGGGCGGTGGGACACCTCGGCGGGTGCACTCACGCCCGAAGGCGGCGATGGCTCGGGGATGAGCAAGGAAGAACGCCGGCTTCTTCCACACCAGCGAGAGGAGATCGTCCATGTCGTCAGGTGTCGGCGAACCTGATCGCGGGCGGATGCGCATCGACGGCGGCGCTTGGTGCAGCAGCCCGAAGTCCGCGTTGTTGATCGTCTCGTGCTCTTGACGCTCGCGCATGCCCTCCATCGTCACGCGCATCTGCTCTTGGAGCTGATCGATGGGGACGCTGTACAGGTCGCTGACCCTCGTGTGCACACGCAGGATCGTCTGCACGATGCTGAGCGGGTACTCCTTCGGGAATCGGTCGTAGTCGATGAAGGTCTCGGGGAGGTCCGGCTCGCCTTCGTGGCCGGCTCTCATCTCGATGCGCTGCTGGCCGAACTCGTCCGCTCGCGCCCGAACCATCCGGCTCTCGTCAACGGCCCTTTCGAAGCTTGCCTGCAACTCCGGAGACTGCCCGGTCATCGACTGCAGGTCGGCCTCGCTGAGCGTGAGGAACGTGCTCGGGGTCAGTACGTCAATCGTCGCAGGATTGGTGACGTCGCCGAAGAGCCCGCTCTCGCCGAAGTACTCCCCCGGGCCGAGAAGCGCGAGTCGCAGCTTCTCGCCGTGCTTGCCGATCGTGGAGATCTCCACACTGCCCTCGGCGATGATGAAGAACTTCTCGTCCGGGTCGTCGTCTGCCTCGAGCTCACCGGGCTCGTGGCGCTCGACGGTGAACGCACCCGCGATCCCCTCGAGGAGCGCTCGGTCGACACCCCGGAAGAACTCGATGGTTCCGAGCTGACTGGCGTCGACCACCGGCTCACTGCCGTCGACGCTGACAAGGAGCTCGCTCTCCTCTGGCACGAGCAGCCGGACGCGGTTGACCCTGTACGTGCCCGCCTCGACGTGCACCCACGGCAGGAGCCGCAGGAGCCATCTTGGAGTGAGGGGTTCCCACTGCGCTGGCGTCTTGGTGGTGGTCGCCAGGTTGCGCGCTGCACCGGTGCTGACGCTCTGCTGCCCCTCGGTCACGACAGAAAGATCCGACATCCGCTCTCCTCATTTGCCATCGACCCGGTCGAGGACAGCGGGGACGCCGCCGTTGTCACGGCACCGCCTGAACTACCCGCCATGGCTGCTTGCCCACCTCGACCCAAACGGGCCTCCGCTTGGTGGGCGGAGCGTAGCCCCAACGGCACGGCCACGTCGGAGAAACGCGCAAAGCGGGACAAGTCGATGAGCGACCAGGATGTTTGCGGAAACTCACCCGTCTTCCGACAGGATGCAGAGCCGCCGCGTTGCCGATCGACGGCGGTCAGTTTCTCGCAAGCCGGACGTTCAGTCGACGATCTCGCTCGTCTGTAGCACTGGTGCGATCGTGGTGTAGTTCGCGACGTCGGACAAGACGTCGCTCGTACCCTCGGCGCCCATCGCCTGTCCCAGCGCCTCGAGGGACTCGAACTTGAAATGCACCGCCGCGACATGCGGTCCGTCGACGCCCTTGTCGATTTCGGCCCCAGCCAGACCCCACGTCTTCACGGCCAACGGCACGTGCTTCTCGCGGTAGTAGTCGTGATCGAACGTGGCACCCTCGGTCGTCGGGTAGTAGACGCTCAGACGGATCATGGGAGATGCTCCTCTCGGAAATGCACGGAAGAGCGCAGTCTGTCGCTTATTCAGTGGTTGTGAGCGCCCCGACCGGCCGTCGTCGCGGACGGCGAGATGCTCCGTTGCGTCCGGCTCGATCGATCGGCAACGTGAAGGTGAAGACCGTGCCGCTGCCATGATTCGGAGTCCAATGGATCGTTCCACCCATTGCCTCGACCCAGCGCCTCGCCAGCGCCAGGCCGAGCCCGCTCGACGGCTGGTTGCGCTGCGGTTGCGTTCCCGCGACGAGATAGAACGGCTCGAAGACGCGATCACCTACATCGGGTGGGATGCCGACGCCGGTATCCGCGACCGATATCCGAACGTGGTCGCCGTCCTGTTGGGCGGTGATGTCGACGCTTCCCCCGGTCGGTGTGTATTTGACGGCGTTGCCCACCAGGTTGACGACGACCTCGCGCAGCCGCGCCGGGTCCGCGGTCACCGCAGGGATGCGGCCAGGTAGTTGGGTCAGCACCTCGACGTTCGAGGCGGCGCCGAGCCGCGCCAGCATCGGTGTCACCTCGGCGAAGAAGGCGTCGAGCGCGACGGGCTGCGGGATCATCTCGATCGCTCCTGCCTCGGCGCGCGCCAGGTCGAGGATGTCGTTGACGAGCTCCAACAGCTGTGACGCCGAAGCCTGGATCGTCTCCCCGGCTTCGTCGGCCGCGGCGGGGTCGCTGGCGTGGGCGAGCAGCATCGACGCCTGGGTGATGATGATCGCCAGCGGCGTGCGCAACTCGTGGCTGAGGCCGGCAAAGAACTCGGTGCGGTCGCGCAACAGACGACGGATCTCCTCGGTGCGTTGCTCGACCTGTAGCTCGAGCGTGGCATGCTCCGCCTCGAGCTGCTCGGCCATGCGGTTCAGGGCAACGGCAAGCTCGCCGTGCTCGTCCGCCGACATCACCGGGGCACGCGCGGACAGGTCGCCAGCGCCGAGCGCGCGACTGGTCTCCACCACGGCGCGTAGCTGACGGAGGATCAACCGCGACACCAACGCGCCCACCGCGATGGCGGCGGCCATGGCAAGGACGAGCAGCGCGACCAGTCGCAACGCGGACCCGCTCGCGGAGCTGAACGCGGTGGATGCGGGAATCGCGACCGCTACCACGCCGCCCGGCTGGCCGGCCACCGTGAACTCCGTGTACGCCGTGGCCACCCGCTTTCCGCCAAGATTCAGCTGCCGCTGCTCGATGTCGGTGGCGTCGCCTCGGCGCGCGGGTGGGGGCGGCGCGTCGCCTGTCGACGTCAGCAGCGCGCCGTCGAGGCCGTAGAGCGCCACGGTCTCCGCGCCGCGTCCTGCGCCCTCTGCGGAGGCGGCAACTCGCCCCGCCACCTTGCGCGCATCGACACCCACTATGGCGAACCCGGCAGGCGTGCAGGGAGGCGCACCCTCGCAGATCGGGGCGACCATCAGCATCATCACCCGGTCGCCGACCCGAACCAGACCCGCTGACCGTGCGGCTTGCTCGCGGGCTTGACGCACCGGCGCGAAGTTCGACCAGTCGGTTCCCACCGCTTTCGTCGGGGCGGCGTCGTTCGTCACGCGCACGAGCTCGACAATGCTGACGCCGTCGGTCGCGGTCACGGCGGCGACGTCGACGTCGAGTTTCAACGCGACGACCGACTCGAGCAGTACACCGACCGCATCTGGGTCGCGGCTCGCGACCCCCTCGGCCATCCCCTGCAGGTTGCTGGTGTAGTTGGACGACTCGAGGAGATCGAGCTCACTGTCGTGCAGTTGTGAGCGTGCTTCGACCGCTCGGAAGGTCAACTGCTCGCTCAGTGACGACTCTGATCTCGACGTCATGTCGCGCGCGATCAAGTACGCGCCCGCCGCGCCCACCACCATCAGCAACACGAGGAACGGCAGCAGCAGCTTCCAGAAGATCGGAAGATCCCGCACGGGAGCCGGCAACGATCGCGGTCGTGGACTCATTGGTTCTTTCCCCTCTTGGCCGAGCCGATGGGTTGCGAACTCATCGGAGCGACGATGACGGCAGTCACCGTCATGAGCGTGGAACGGCTCGGATTCATCGGAGCTCGTGGACGACGACGTCGACGAAACCCGCGACGGTGTGCATGAAGACAACGGCGCTGCCGTCAGACGCGATGTACGGAAGCGTGCTGCCGCCCGGCAACGTCTCGCCCGTAGAAGACACTGACGCCAACACGGTGGCCCCGGTGACGAGGTCGTGGACGTACGCCTGCCGGAGTCCCGGCTCCCCCGCGGTGACCTGGCCGGTGCTCCCGATTCCTCCTGGAGCCAGCCCCACCGCAGCAGAGTCGAACGCGATCAGCCTTCCGTCGGCGGACAACGTGACGACACGATCGCCGTCGTCGTCCGTGTAGCTCGGATCAACTGTCTGTTGTCCTTCCGACGTGACGGACACCCGCGTCATGCGGTCGGCCGCAACGTCGTAGACGTAGACGTCGGGCGTTCCGTTCGTGTCTTCGGGCACGAGTGGGTCGCGGGAGACCATGCCGACATGGCTGCCGTCGAGCGAGATGGCCGGGCAGTACGTGCCCTGGGGGGTGGTGCCCGGCGGCAGCTTCGAGACGAGCCGGCTCCTTCCCGTCTCACCGTCCCAGAGGTACACATTCCACGGTGCGGTGGCGTCGGTGCTCAGGGGATTCCCTGGCACGGGTTCTGGTCCCTCCGACCGCATGTACGCGACGAATCGACCGTCGCCCGAGATGTTTCGGCCCGAGCCCGCGCAGCTGTTGCCACGCCTCGGCTGGCCCGATGCGTCGGTCAGGACCGGTCGCGTGGCTCCGGTCACGCGATCCCGGACGTAGGTGTGCAACACCTCCCCGGGCCCGAGCGGATGCCCGAGGTTGGCGGCCTCGGAGTTGAAGATGACGTAGCGGCCGTCGGCGGACACCGACGTGTTCCAGGCGCCGCCGAACACGCCCTCGTTGAAGACCGGGTCGCGACGCGCCGCCTCACCGGCGGAGTTTCGCGACACCAACTCGACCTGTTCCGTGAGCTGGTCGTAGAGATACGCGCTGTATCGATCGGGCTCTGAGTCGCTCGCGCCCTTATACCCGTAGCCGTAATACTCATAGGCAGAGAAGCTGATGTAGCGCCCGTCGTCCGACATCGACGGGAACATCGCGATGGTGTTGCCGCTGCCGGCCGGGTAGCTCGTTGCCTGCCCGGCGACCACCCGGGTGACCCCGGTGACGCGGTCTCGTAGGTACACGGCCGTGCAGTAGATGAAGTCAAGGCCCATCGGGCACTCCGGCGCGTTTGTGGTCAGGTTGTGCGCGTAGGAGGAGAACGCGACGTAGCGGCCGTCGCTCGAGATCGCGGGGCGGTCGAACGAAATGCCATCCGCCGGCGCCCCCGACGGCGCGATGGTCTGCACGGTGGTCAGCCCGACGGTGATGAGTTCGAACACCGTCGGACCTCCGCCGGCCGGTCCGGTGAGCTGGAACCAGTACGTCGCGCCGTCCGCGGGCCGGAAGCCAACTTGGGCGTTGCCGAGGACGTTGAGGTCGCAGCCGACCAGACTGAGCGCGTCGGGCCGGTCGCCGACGTAGACCGCCAGTGCAGTCGGTTCGGCGCTGCCGAACGTGTCGGCGAACAGCGCGACATCGCCCACCGAGCGGTAGCGGTACCAGGCGGTGCCGCCGACAGGCGAACAATCCGACGGCTCCGAGGCCTCGCGGGTTGCGCCAGTGGTGTCGGTCCTCGCACGGAACGGCACGCTCGGTATGTCGTAGGCACCATCGAGATCGTCGTTGGTGAACGTGTGAGCCACCTCGGTGATGGCTGCGCTCTTCGAACGACCTGAGGCTCCCGACGACCCGGCCTGCGCGACCGGTGCCGTCGCGTCGCCCCCCAGCAACGAGCGGATGTACTCGGCTCGCAGGCGCTCGAGGCGAGCAGCGAGCGTCGCGTAGTCGAGGCTCGTCGAGTCCGCCGGACCGTGTCGCCACCACGCCACCCGCCATTGCAACCCGACACCGACCGCGGTCCCGAGGATCATCAACCCCACGGCGACGACCGCGGTCACCGTCATCAGGGTGGAACGGGTCGTCTGGATGCCTGTCAGCCGCACGCCGTCACTGTGGCGAATGGGCCTGGGCGGGAGCATCGGGGTCAGCCCTCATTCCTGTGAGGGTTCGTTCGACCACGGGCCGAACGCAGGTAGGCAATCACCGCCAGGACACGACGGTGTCCGCCCGCCTCTGGGTCGAGATCGAGCTTGCGGAAGATCGACGTCACGTGCCGCTCGACGGTCTTCGCGCTGAGGTGCAGGGTCCCGCCGACCACCTCGTTCGTGTGGCCTTCGGCCATGAGCGCCAGCACGTCGACCTCGCGCTCGGTCAGCCTCGCCAGGGGACCCTCCGCCGCTCCGCGGGAGCCGCCACCGCGGAGCACGTCGAGGACCAACGCCGTCAACGATGGCGGGAACACGAGCTCACCGGCGTGCACTCGTCGTACTCCTTCGAGGATCTCGGCCGGCTCGGCCGTCTTCAACAGGTACCCGGTCGCACCGGCCTGCACGGCCTCCACCACTTGGTCGGCGTCATCGCTCGACGACAACACGAGCACCCGCGTCTCGGGGTTGGCCTGTGTGATCTCACGGGTGGCGTCGATCCCGTGCGCGCCCGGCAGGGCCATGTCCATGATGACGACGCCGGGCGTGCGCGCTCTCGCCGCCTCCACCGCTTCCCTGCCATCGGCCGCCTCGAACACCGCGCTGGCCGCGCCGGCGCGCTCCAGCAAGCTGCGGACGGTCTGGCGCCAGAGCGGATGGTCGTCCACGACCAAAACACTCGGCCTGTCGCTGTCGCCCACCATCGACCCCCCACCACCGAGCCCAGAATCGGCGGCGCCCATGAATTCTGGCAGGTGCGTGGGCGCCGTGACACCCTCGGCCGAGAGTGCGAACACCCGCTCCGGTCGGGAGAGGCCGATGAGCACCTGCTCGCCGACCTCGACGACGCGAACGTCGTCGTCGAGATGGTCCGCGACCAGGTCGGCGGTCGATCGAGACAGCAGCACCTGTCCGCCGCGCGCCAGTGACCGGAGCCGGGCCGCCCGATTCACGGCCGACCCAAAGTAGTCACCGGCGCGCTCGACGGCCTCGCCCGTGTGCACCGCCATCCGCACGCGCAGCTCGGCGTCGGCCGGCCAGTCGAGCTCGGCGAGGCCGCGCTGCGCCGCAACCGCGCCCGCAACTGCGTCGGTCGCGCGGACGAAGACCGAGAAGGTGCTGTCGCCTTCGCCTCGCGCTTTGAGCATTGTCCCCTGATGACGCGCGACGATCTCGGTGAGCAGCTCGTCGTGACGTCGCAGGGCCTCGGTCATGGCGCGACGGTGGGTGTCCCACAGCGCGGTCGAGCCCTCGACGTCGGTCAGCAGAAACGAGACGACCCCCGAAGGCAGCGCGGCAGAGCCGGCCATGGCGTGAGTGTCGCATCGCGCGATCCCGAGATCATCGGAGCAGTCCCTCGACCAGTTGCGGGCCAACCCTCATTCGATCGAGGCCGTCTTCCGCGTTCTCGACGCAATGGGCATCGATCTCCGATGCCTATTTCGTCGAGTTTCGAAGGAGCGGTCCCTCGGCACGTAGCGGTCCCGCCCCTCGCGGATCGAGGCCCCCATCGGTCGACCACGAGGGCAAGCAGATCGTGATCGACTTCGGCGAATCCGGCTCCGTGACGCCGCCGAGCTACCAGCCAGGCGAGCCGGGCACCTTCACACCTCCGGGCGTCATCGTCGAATAGCACGAGCCGCTTGCCGGCGGTGCGGTTCCGGGCATCCGCCAAGCCTGCGTCACGCGTCACCGCATGTGAGCCAAACGCAACAACGCGGTGACGAAGGTCCGAGTCTGACGCTAACGTCAGTTTTGCGTACTTCGAACCGCGCGCTGGGGGTGGTTTGGGTTGGCCGTGACGGTCGTCGGTGACGACACTGCACTCGAGCCGGCTGCCCCCACACCGCTCCTGACGGTCGAGGCGATCGACGCGTCGTACGGTCCGCTCCAAGTGCTCTTCGGCGTCGACCTCGTGGTCCCCGAGCACGGCCGGGTCGCGCTGCTGGGCACCAACGGCGCCGGGAAGTCGACCGTGTTCCGCGTGGTCAGCGGGTTGATGACACCGGACGCTGGCTGCGTGCGATTCGCCGGCGAGGACGTGACGTCGTTGCCGCCGCACGAGCGCGTGGCGCGCGGCATGACGCTGGTCGAGGGCGGACGAGCCGTCTTCCCGGGGCTCACGGTCACCGAGAACCTGCGCGTTGGCTCATATCCCTTCCTGTCCGACAAGCGGCGCGTAGCCGCTGGCATCGACCGCACGCTCGACCTCTTCCCTGCCCTGCGCGGCAAGCTCGACCAGCCCGCCGGCACGTTGTCCGGTGGCGAGCAGCAGATGCTGGCCATGGGCCGGGCGTTGCTCCCCGAACCGCGGTTGTTGATGATCGACGAGCTCTCGCTCGGCTTGGCGCCGGTCGTGCTCCAAGACCTCGTTGCCGTGCTGGACGCGTTGGCGACAACCGGAACGACACTTCTGCTCGTCGAGCAGTCGCTGAACGTCGCGCTGCGCGTCGCCGACCAGGCGTACTTCATGGAGAAAGGCGAGGTGCGCTTCTCCGGCCCCGCCGCCGAGCTGCTCGATCGCGGCGACCTCGTGCGGTCGGTGTTCTTCGGCGGCCGCGAATGATCGGCGGCTTCGAGTTCCCACCCGAGGTCATAGCCCTCGGGCTGGTCACCGGTCTCACCTACGCGCTCCTCGCCGTCGGGATTGTGATCGTGTATCGCAGCGCGCGGGTCCTCAACTTCGCACAGGGTGAGATGGGCGCAATGGCCGCCGGCCTCATGCCCGTCGCGGTCACCAACTGGGGATGGAGCTACTGGCCGACGCTCGTCGTCGCGCTGGCCGCCGGCGCGGCCGCCGGCGCGTTCACCGAGTTGGTCGTGATGCGCAAGCTCGCCAAAGCGTCACGGCTCATCGTGATGGTCGCCACGATTGGCGTGTCGCAGCTCTTCTTCGCCGTCGGCGCGTTCATCCCGAAGGAGGGCGAGCTCGGCAGCGCCGTCTTCCCGACCCCGTTCGACGCGTCGGTCACCATCGGGCGACTCCGCCTGACGTCGGGCTACTTGATGATCCTCCTCGTGGTCCCGTTGCTGACTGCGGGATTGGCCCTCTTCTTCCGGTACACGCGCCTCGGCCTCGCCAGCCGTGCGGCGGCCGAGAACGCCGACGCCGCGGCGCTGTCGGGCGTTCCGATCCGGCAGGTGTCGTTGGCCGTCTGGGTGCTGGCCGGTGTGCTCGCGGCGGGGGCGGCGATCTTGCTGGGCCCGACACAGCCGGTGGTCCAGCGTGTCGCGGTCGGTCCCGCGCTGATGCTCCGCGGCCTGGCGGCCGCCATGCTCGGCGGGCTGTCGAGCCTCCCCCGCGTGTTCGCGGCGGGCGTCGCGATCGGCGTCATCGAGTTGGTCGTGGCCTGGAACTATCCGTCCGGCGGCGTCCTCGAGCTGGTGCTGTTCGTGGGCGTCATCGGCAGTCTGATGCTGTCCCGCCGGCTCCGTGACGCCGCCCGCGGCAGTGAAGGCAGCTCGTGGTCGCTGGCCGGGGCACTGCGCCCGCTCGACCGCCGGCTGGCCGCAGACCCCAAGGTGCAGATCGTCCGGCGCCTCTTCTTGGCCGGCGTCGTACTCGCGGCGTTCGTGTTGCCCCTGCCAGCCAGCAACGCCACCCGCGTGCTGATGACGAGTGTCGTGTTGTTCGCGGTGATGGGGCTGTCGCTGGTCGTGTTGACCGGCTACGCCGGCCAGATCTCGCTCGGCCAGTTCGCATTCGTCGGACTCGGGGCCGTCGTCGGCGGACGGATGAACCAACTCGGCTACCCGCCAGGCACCGCGCTGCTGTACGCAGTCTTGGCGGGCGGCGTCGCCGCGCTCGTCGTCGGCCTTCCCGCGTTACGCATCCGAGGTCTGTTCCTCGCGGTCACGACGCTCGGCTTCGCGGTGGCGGCGCAGCTCTGGCTGTTCCAGCAACGGTGGCTGGTCAACGTGAGCGGCGGGCGCACGTCGTTGGAGATCCCGCGCCCCGAGCTCCTCGGCGTCGACTTCCAAGACGAACGCAATTACTACTGGCTCTGCCTCGCCGTCCTCGTCCTCGTCGCGGCCGGCGTGCACCGGCTACGCGCCACCGGTGTGGGCCGGGCGATGATGGCGGTGCGCGACAACGAGCCCGCGGCCGCGACCCTGGGCGTCGGCCCCCGTCAGGCGAAGCTCACCGCCTTTGTGCTTGCCGGAATGATCGGGGCGCTGGCCGGCTACCTGTACGGCGGTTTGTTGGTGAGCTTCACCGAGCCCAACACGTTCGCCGCCGAACTCTCGCTTGCGTTGGTCGCGCTCGTCGTCCTCGGTGGGGTCACGACCGTCACCGGTGCGATCCTCGGCGCCGTCTGGATTCGCGGGCTGGGTTACCTGCTCGGACCGCTGCTGCCCAGCCTGGTCGGCGGCACCGTGGCGCTGCTCGTCGGAGGCGTCGGACTCCTCGGGGCCATCCTCCAATTCCCCGGCG
>JBEEGD010000254.1:0-9440 GCA_041166685.1 Acidimicrobiaceae bacterium
CGGTGTCATGTCGACGTCGACCGCCAACAGGTAGTTGCACGCTTCGGTGCCGTGCTCGAGCACTTCCTCGACGAAGAAGCGAGCGTGGAACCGCTTGCCCTGCAGCCTGCCGTGCATGTCGACGAACCCGACGAGCACGGTGTCGATGTCGCCCGACGCGACGGCGGCCCGCAGCTCCTCGACCGTCAACAATCCCTGTCGCTCCACCCCCTGAAAGGTAGCTACGCCTCCGCCGGGGTGCTCGACTGTTGCCAGGCGGTGTTGCGCTGCATCGACCCCCACGTGACCGTCGTGCGCCGCAAGTACCGCACGAGGCCGCGCAACCTCCAGAATGCGGTGAGCTGGCGATACCCCAGCTGCTCGACCATCGACGCCAATATCAGCACGGCCATCTGGCCGGGGCGCCGGTACACGCCAAAGGCCAACTGGTCGAGCAACACCGCCGACGCCGACAGGACGACCGACGTCACGAAGCACAGCGCGCTGAACAACAAGAACGAGGACCATGACAGCGCACCGAACCACGCGGCGAGGAACAATACGACGAGCCCTGCGACCTCGACGAGCGGCGACAACAGCTCGACGAACAGGTAGTACGGCGCGGCCAGACGGCCCGCCGCTCCCGTCCCCTTCCGCCAGAAGATCTCGCGGTTGTGCGAGAGCGACTCGGCCAGACCGCGTTCCCACCGCATGCGCTGATTGGCGAGCGACTGAAAGTCGGTGGGTACCTCCGTGTAGCACAGCGTCTCCGGCAGGAACTTGATCCTGCTCGCACCGCATTGCTCCGCGTTGTGGAGATGCAGTCGCATCACGAGGTCGAGGTCCTCACCCAAGGCCGAGGCCCGATAGCCCCCGACCGCCTCGAGCGCGTCACGCCGAAACACGCCAAAGGCGCCAGACACGATCAGGGCGGCGTCGATGCTGGCCCAGCCGATCCGTCCGTACAGAAAGGAGCGCAGGTACTCGAGCACTTGGAACAACGGCAGCGGATGCCGTGGCAAGGCGACGGTATCGACGTA
This sequence comes from Acidimicrobiaceae bacterium, assembly GCA_041166685.1. Taxonomy (GTDB): domain Bacteria; phylum Actinomycetota; class Acidimicrobiia; order Acidimicrobiales; family JACDCH01; genus DASUCS01. Next base: position 1,020 of record JBEEGD010000254.1, read on the forward strand.
CCCATCGACCACCCGACAGCCGTTGGCGACGCCGATGCCCCCGCCCACCGCGATCGTCGTCTCGTCAGCCGCGAACACCGCGAGCACCCGATCGAGCGCGTCGCGTACGAGCACGGAGTCGGCGTCGAGCATGCAGACGTACGGCGTGCGGGACACGTTGAGGCCCGCGTTCTGCGAATCGGCCTTCCCCCCGTTGACCTTGCGCACAACGCGCAAGGGATAGCCCTTGCGGTTCAACCACACGTCGAGGATCTCCTCGCACTGTACGGCGTGTGCGGGCGCGACATATGGCACCGGCACCAGGTCGAACACCTCGTCCAGCGCCTCGAACGTGCCGTCGGTCGAACCATCGTCGACCACGATGATCTCGTACGTGGCATACGTCTGCTGTAGCAATGACTGCACGCTCGCGACTATCCCGGCCGACTCGTTGTAGGCGGGAACGATGATCGTGACCGGGGCCGCCAGTCGACCACTCGGGAAGAGCAGTCGACGAACGCCCTCCCCCGCGAGGTAACGGATGTTCGCGGAGACCGATAGCACCACGAGCCACAATGAGACGAGGGCGACCGCTACGGTGAACGCGGCAGCCGTCCACCCGAACAATTCGACGAGCCTCCACACCGACATCAGGCCGCCACCGCGCGCCTGGTGAGTGCCTCTTCGAACGCCAGCTGAGCCCGCTCCGACAGCAAGCTCGTGTCGACCGTGGCCGTCGGGTCGGCCACGACGGCCTCGGCGCTCCGGCGTCGCACCCAGGGATCGGGATCATCCAACAAGCGCGCCAGCTTGGGCGTGTAGGCCCGTCCGCCGAGCCGGGCGACGGTGTGCACCGCCCGCACCCGTACGGCCCAGTTCGGATGGACGAGCAACCGGCTGGCGAACACGACATCGCTCGGCCGCCCGATCTCGGACAGCGCATGCAGTCCGGCCGCGAGCGCCTCGATCGGAGCGTCGGGATGAACGAGCACGCCCCGCACGGCCATCAGCCCGTCGGCGTCGCGGCGCAACCCGATGATGCGCAACAGCCCCGGCATCTCGGCGGAGTGCGTCTTCGCTTCATGGCGAACCAGGCCCGCGAGCGCGCCCCGGGGGGCCTGCACGAGCGCGGAGCTCACGATCGCCGGCAACGGCTGCGCCCCGCGTAGGAGCCAGCGCCGGATCATCGGGAAGGCCGCAGGCGCGTCAAGACGCACGAGCGATGCGAGCGAGGCACTGGCCATCGGTTCCCGCCCACGGCGAGCGATGCACTCGAGCAACTCGATGTCTTCCTCGTGGCCCAGCCAGCCGAGGGCGACGACCCCTGCCATGTGTGCCCTACCCCGCCGGCGCCGTGCCAGGCGATGAGCGTGCGCCCGCAGCCCGGTGTGGCGGGCCACCTCGTCGAGGGCTCCTGCGGAGGTGACCGAGTCGCGCCGCCGGATCCACTGCTCGAGCACGATGGCCGCTTCGCGGCGACGCACCTTCCAAGGGGCCACGAGGTCAACGCCCGCCGCGGCGCGGGTGAAGAGGTGGCCCCATCTGCCCTCGGCTCGGTTCTCGACGTGCTCGCGGCGTCGGCGCCGCAGCCACACGATCCCGACCGCGACGTACAGCAGGACCACCATCGCGCACGCAACGAGGAGCGCCGCGGTCGCAACTGCGACCACCACATCACTGGCTCCAGGTTGAGTTTTCAGGGCCGACCCCCCGTTGTTCAGATCATCCGACGAGTGCGGACGCCATGAGTTGCCCGCTCGATCGCAGTCGCCGAGCCGCTCGAGCGCGCAGCTCGGCGATGTTGAGTGGCTTCGGCAGCACGTCGTCGGCGTCCGCGTACAGCGCAGCAACCACGATGTCCTCGACGTCGCACGCCGTCACGACGATCACGGGCACCGTCATCCACGTCGGATCACGGCGCAGTGCCTGCAAGACTTCCATGCCGCTCACTCGCGGCAAGCGCACATCGAGAACGACGAGATCGACGCGATCGCCTTCGAGTCGTTCCAGCGCGCTGCGTCCATCACTGATCAACTCGCAGTTCGCGTGCAGGGCCTCGAGCGCGACATCGATCAGCTCGGCGGTCACGGGGTCGTCGTCGATGACGAGCACGCTCACGCGGTTCTCGCCGAGATCGAGCGCGACATCGAACGCTCCTCCTCGGTTGCTGAACGCTGTGTGCCCCATCGCCCCACGCCCCAATGTGTCACTGCCCCACTGCCCCACGCAGTGTGAGATGAGTGTCACCCTCTGCCAGGGGTTGACGCAATGGCTCGAACGGATCGTTCGTTCATGACCCGAACGGACTAGTCAGTGCACTGTTTGCGGGGCTTCGTCACGCGTCGAGTTGTTTGACGGCCTCGAGCATGGCTGCGGTCACCTCGTCGGGCGGTCGCGACGCGTCCACAGGAACGAGGATGCCGCGGCTGCGGTAGAAGTCGAGCAACGGACCAGTCTGATCGTGGAAGACCTGTAACCGCCGTTCGATCACGTTTGGATCTGAATCGTCGATTCGTCCCGCGGCCGCGCGGGCCGCGAGCCGCTCGCGCACGATGTCGTCGGGAACCGCGAGATACACGACCGCGTCGGCTTGGACATCGGGGCCGGCGAGCTCGTAGGCGCGTTCGGCTTGAGCCAGCGTGCGCGGGAAACCATCGAGGATGTACCCGCCTTCGCGGGCCGCTTCGGTGGCCGCGACGCCGGCCACCTGCAGCATCAGATCGTCGGGCACCAGCTCGCCTCGTTCTACGTACGGCGCGACTTCACGGCCGAGTTCAGTTCCTTCGGCGATGTGTGCGCGCAGGAGATCGCCGGTTGACACATGACGCACGCCGAAGCGATCCGCGAGCGCGCGGCCCTGCGTGCCTTTGCCGGAGCCGGGCGCGCCGAGAAGGATGATCCGCATCACGCGTCTCCGAGGGGTCGGTCGACCGCGACGGCTCGCAGCGTTGTCGCCGCGAGCACCGCGAGGACGTCGTCCTGCAAGAAGCGGGTGACGATGAAATGCGTGCGACCCCGCTGCTTCTCGAGCCGGCTGTCCAGCACGAAGGTCGGACCCGTCACCGGCTCGAAGTAGTCGAGCCGCATGCTCGTCGTTGCCATCCACCCTCGGGGCCGGTCGCTCCCGCGGTGCCGATCTGGCCCGGCACGAGTGGTGAACAGCGCGATCAGATCCACGTACGTAGGAGTGAATCCGCCGAAGAGCTGACCTCGGGGGTTCTTCACGTGGTCGGGCAGGTGGGCCGACACGCGCAGGTACCCGACGTCTTCCTCGAGCACGTCCCACGCCCACGCCTCGAGGAAGTCGCCGGCCGGATGCCCTCGGCCCACGAGCCGCCCCGGCTCGGGCGCGGCCCATGGCATCGAAGCCATCGTCGGCTGGGCGTCTTGGCCGGACACACCCCTGTCCTAATAGGTTTTCGGCAACGAGGGGGAATGAATGGCTGTCACGGAGCGCGACGCGTCCACCGATGTGATCGACGAGCTGGGTTCTTGGCTCGAAGCGAATTGGGATCCCGAGATCACCGTCGCCGAGTGGTGGGAGCGATTGGGTCTGGCCGGTTGGGCGGCACCATCGCTGCCGACGAACGCGTACGGCAAGGGTTTGTCGCGCAACGATGCAGTGCGGGTGCAAGCCGAGATCAGCCGGTTCGGCGCACTCGGCGCCCCCGCCGGCCTCGGTCTGATGCTCGCGGCGCCCACGATCGCCACGCACGCGTCGCAAGAACAGATCGACCTCTACATCAAGGACATCGTCACCGGGCAGAAGGCGTGGTGTCAGTTGTTCAGCGAGCCCGGTGCCGGGTCTGACCTCGCCGGGCTGACAACTCGCGCCGTGAGAGACGGCGACGAGTTCGTCGTCAACGGTCAGAAGGTGTGGACGTCGGGTGGGCAGTACGCGGACCTCGGCATGCTCCTGGCGCGAACCAACTTCGATGTGCCGAAGCACCAAGGCATCACGTGGTTCGCCATCGACATGCACCAGCCCGGCGTCGAGGTACGGCCGCTGCGCGAGCTCACGGGCCGCGCGATGTTCAACGAGGTGTTCTTCTCGGACGCGCGCGTCGCCGCTGACGCGATCATCGGCGACCTGAACACTGGCTGGGCGGCCGCGAACACGACGTTGGCCCACGAGCGCGCAGGCCTCGGCGCCGGCGGTGGCGGCGGGGGCTACGGCGCGGCGTTGCCGGGTTCGGTCGCCGGTTTCCTCGACCGACGAGCGGGCGACTTCGCTTCGAAGAGCGACGCCGGGAGAGCCGCGGCGAGAAGCGGCCGTGGCGGCCAGGGAGCGAGCGCGAACTTGCTCATTGATCTGGCCAAGGGCAACGGGACGATCACCGATCCTTCGCTGCGTCAAGGTCTGATGCAGCTGTACACGCTCGGCGAGATCGGCCGGATGAGCAGCCTGCGCCTGAAGGCTGCGAAGGAGTCGGGTGGCGACATCCCCGGCATGGGCAACATCTCGAAACTGTCGATGAGCGAGATGATGCGCCTCACTCGCGATCTCGGCCTACGCATCGTCGGGCCGGCCGGCATGCTCCACGCCTACGACGGCGAGAGCCGCAAGCAACTCGACGAAGCGACCGGAAACCCGTTCCTCGCGATGGTCACCGAGATGGCGTTGTTCGCACAGGCGCCGCCCATCTACGGGGGCACCGATCAAGTGCAACGCAACATCATCGGCGAGCGCGTGCTCGGGCTTCCGAAGGAGCCGAACGACGACCGCACTCGCCCGTTCTCCGAGCTGCCGAAGAACGGTTAGGCAACCGAGCCGGCTACGGCGTCGCGCAAGGTGCGGCAGGTCGCGACGATGGGCGCGCGGCCCGCGGCCTCGATCAGGTGACCACATCTGATCGGGCCATTGACACGTGGTCCGACACGAATGAACCGTGCTCTTTCGCCGAGATCCGGTCATAGTTCGCATTGATGTCGGCACCGTGGGTGAGAACGCATGAACGCGGCGTGGGCAACCCACGAGCCGGTTTGCGGCAATTCTTGCCCAAGGGGAGCCCCATCAGCGACGAGTTGTGGGGGTCGCGCCACCGGACGGTCATCACGCTGCTGTGGCTTCACATCGTCGGCCTCGGCGTCTACGGCATCATCCGCTCGTTCGGACTTCTCCACCTGACCGTCGAACTCGGCGCGATCATCGCCATCACCCTCGCCGCTCGAGCGGCGCCGACACGCCTCGGACAAGCGTCGCTCGGCACACTCGGGCTCGTCAGTTGCTCGGGTCTACTCGTCCACCTGTCGGGCGGGCTGATCGAGGCGCACTTCCACTTCTTCGTCGTCATCGTGGTCGTGACGCTGTACCAGAGCTGGATTCCGTTCCTGCTCGCCCTGGCGTTCGTCGTCATCCATCACGGAACCGTTGGCGTGCTCGACCCGGAGGCCGTGTACAACCATCCCGCGGCCGTACACAAGCCCTGGCTCTGGGCGGGCATCCATGGGCTGTTCATCCTGGGCGCGGCGGCGGCCGCGCTCGCGTCCTGGAACCACGCGGAGATGGAGCGAGAGCGAGCCGAAGAGGCCGCCGTCATGCTGCACGATCGCGCCCTGCGCCATCGTGAGGCGATCCAGCTGAACGACACGGTGGTGCAAGGCCTGGCCGCCGCGAAGTACGCCGCTCAATTGGGCGACGCCGACCAGGCGTCGGCAACGGTGGAGCGCACGCTCGAGGTGGCCAAACAGCTCGTCGCCGAGCTGATGGAAGGCGATGCCGACCTGTTCGAGCCGGGGGGTCTTCGGCGCGACACTCCGGCCGGTGCCCGAGGCGCTCGATGATCTCCACCGTCATCGCCGACGATTCCGACGACATCCGGATGTTGATTCGCTTACAGCTCTCCCGCGACGGGCGCTTCGACATCGTCGGCGAAGCGGGCGATGGTCAACAAGCATTGGACGTCATCGACGCGCGCCACCCGGACCTTCTCCTGCTCGACCTCGCGATGCCCCACATGGACGGCCTTGAAGTGCTGGCTTGTCTCCAAGCGCGGGAGTGTCGGCCGCCGGTCGTGGTGTTTTCCGGGTTCGCGAGCCAAACGATGATCGACCGGGCCATGTCCCTCGGCGCGGTGGCCTACATCGACAAGGGCCGCGACCTGGATGAGATCGCAGCAATCCTCGTCGAAGCTGTCGAGCAGAGCAGTGCGAGCGCACCGACCTCCTAGATGTGGCGAGCGATCGACTCTCCTTTCCCACGCGCAGCGCATCCGTGTTCTGGTCAACTGGCGTGCCACGCCGCCTGAACCCGTTGGGGCGCCAGCCGTAGACGCTTCGAGAACCGGTTGTGTGACACTTCCACCGGGCAGTATGCAATCCCGCCAAGGAGTGCCTTCGTGTTCGGTCGATGTATCGATAGAGGGAGGGCCGGTGCCGAGCCCCGATGAGATCCGAGACGGTCAGCGAGCGTCGTGGGCGGGGCTCTCTGCGGGCTGGGAGAAGTGGGACTCGGTCATCATGGATCAGCTGGGCCCAGTCGGCGCCGCGATGATCGAGCGTCTCGACATTGCTGAGGATCATCAGCATCTCGACATTGCCGCGGGGACGGGTGAGCCAGGTCTGAGCATCGCGAGACTGGCGCCGAAGGGACGCGTCGTACTGACCGACCTCGTCGCGGAGATGCTGGACGTCGCCGGGCGACGAGCCAGGGCGCATGGGGTCACCAATATCGAGACGCAGGTGTGCAGCGCCGACGATCTGCCGTTCGACGACGCCACATTCGATGGCGTCTCGGTGCGCTTTGGGTACATGTTCTTCCCCGATATGGCCAAGGCGACGGCCGAGTTCGCGCGCGTACTCAAGCCGGGTGGACGTCTCTGCTCGTCGGTATGGGTCAAGCCCGAGGAAAACCCGTGGACGACGATCGCCATGCAGGCAATCGCGACCGAGGCGGTGGTGGCGCCACCCGACCCGGACGGGCCGAATATGTTCCGGTGCGCTGCCCCGGGACATGTCAGTGCCCTGTACGAGGGCGCGGAGCTGCGCGAGGTTGCCGAGTGGGACGTCGACATCGAGCTCGTGACGCGATCGCCCGCGCAGTCGTGGGAGATGATCAGCGAGCACGTCTCGCTCGCAGTTGCGGCGCTAAAGCAGGTCGACGAACCGGCGCGGGAGCGGATTCGGGCAATCGCCATTGCGAAGGTGAGCGCGTTCGAGAAGGACGGCAAGGTCCGAGTTCCGGGCGTGGCGCGGTGCATCGTCGGCACGAGGTAGGGACGCCGGCCCGCATCGGGCACGCGTCACCCCGAGCTGCGCTCATCTACCAACACGCGACGGAACAACGCGACTGCGAGATCGCGGCCTACCTCGACCGCGCGCTGCTCCGGGACGGTCGCCGACGTTGGTCCATCTCAGGTGTCGAAGGGTTCGCCACCGACTGAGTCTGTGGTCGGAACCGGCTGCAGACCTTCCGCAACGAGCGCCGCGCACCGGTCGGGGTCGTCGTACCAGGGGAAGTGGCCGCCGGGCATCGTCACGAAGCGCGCAGTGGGGATCTTGTCGACGCTCGGCTTGCCGGCGGCGGGCGCGAGGAACCGGTCGTCGTCGGGCCACACGAACAGAAGCGGCACGGTGAAGCTGCGAAGCTCAGCGTCGGTGAGCACGTTCTCGGGGCGAGGCGTGCGGCCGACGAGGAGCCGCTTCTGCAGCGATCGGAACGACGTCGCCTGGCCCGGTAGCCGCATCGGGAGCGCATGCAGGTCGACGATGTCGTTTGTCACCTGTCGCCCGGCGTGAGCACCGGCTGCTTCCCGCAGGGCCAAGCGACCGGAGAACCGGGGCGCGGGCAGCCGCGCCATCCAGGTCGCGACCCGGCCGAGAAGCGGCGCGGTGAGCATGCCCATGATGAGGTCGCCGCGTGAGCCCTCGATCGCGACCGCGGGTTGGCCGACGATCACGGCGCGAGCGACACGCGACGGCCGGTCGAGCGCGAACCACAGCGAGAACAGTCCGCCGAGCGAGTTCCCCACGAGCGTCACCTGGTCGATGCCGAGCCCGTCGAGCACGCCGGCGATGACGTTGACCGCCTGCTCACGGACGGGAGCGCCCTGCCAGAAGTACGGCGGCGACAAGCCGTGACCCGGGAGATCGATGAGCAGATGACGGTATCCGGGCAGACGGCCGGCGAGCGGCGCCATCCCGATCCCGGGCGCCGAGATTCCGTTGATGAACATCACCGGATCGCCGGAGCCTGCCTCGAGGACACGGACGCGCACGGGCGGCGGCGCGATGTCGACCCAACGCTCCTGCACGTCGATCCCGTTCGCCGCGGCGACCCGCTGTTCAGTCGCCCGCAACCTTGCCTCGACGCCCATGGGCGCGCATCGTACGCGTGGCCGTCGGCCGCCGCGCCCGGCACGTGGTACCGACCGCGCCCGAAACGCCGACCGCTGACGAACGACAACGAACAGTGACGAACGCACGCTGGCGAAACTTCCGACC
>JBEEGD010000255.1:0-7268 GCA_041166685.1 Acidimicrobiaceae bacterium
CCGCCACGTACTACGCCGCGCGCATCCTGATCTTCTAAACCTTTCGCCGCCGAACCAGAGGTTCGTCGGCGAGCATTTGGCCGCCGCCGCTAGGCGGCGGGTCTTACGTCCGACCGACCGGCAAAGCCGGCTCGCTCGGCGCCGCATCGTCGGTCGACCTCCTGGCTGCACAAGCGCACGAATTTCGCCCGAAGGTCGTGGCCCTCGCCGACGAGACACGGGCGCACGAGCTCCAGGCGAAGGTTCCCGGCGGCACCGAAGTCGTGGCGGGCCCCTCCGCCTTCGCCGATGTGAGCACCACGGCCGACGTCACCCTCAACGGTGTCGTCGGATTCGCAGGCCTCCCCGTCACCCTCGCAGTACTGACAGCCGGCAAGCGACTTGCGCTGGCCAACAAGGAGTCGCTCATCGCCGCAGGACCGGTGGTGCAGCGCGTTCGTTCGACTCCGGGTGCTGAGCTCGTTCCCGTCGACAGCGAGCACGGCGCCATCCACCAGTGCCTGCGCGCCAACACCGGTGGTGATTCGACCAAGGTGGCCCGCATCGTGCTCACCGCGAGCGGAGGACCGTTCCGCGGGCGCACACGTGACGAGCTGTCGGAAGTCACCGTCGCCGATGCGCTCGCGCATCCAACGTGGAACATGGGTCCGAAGATCACCGTGGACTCGTCCACGCTGATGAACAAGGGGCTCGAGGTCATCGAGGCCCACGAGCTGTTCGGCGTCGACTACGACCACATCGAAGTCGTCGTGCATCCGCAGTCGATCGTCCATTCGATGGTCGAGTTCAGCGACGGTTCAACCATCGCTCAGCTGTCGCTGCCCGACATGCGACTACCGATCGGTTACGCGCTGGCGTATCCCGACCGAATCGACACGCCATTCGGCCGGATCGACTGGGCCGAGCTGCGCCGGTTGGACTTCGAGCCTCCCGACCTGCAGGCATTCCCATGCCTCGCGCTGGCCTACGAGGCCGGCCGAATGAGCGAGACAGCCCCTGCGTGGCTCAATGCGGCCAACGAAGTGGCGGTGGCTGCGTTTCTCGACGGCCTCATCTCGTGGACGGCCATCGCCGAAGTACTCCGTGAGGTCCTCGACCGTCATGATGGAACGAAGGCGGACTCTGCCGACGTCGTGATCGAGGTAGATCGCGCGGGCCGGCGTGAGGCCACGCAGGTGATCGAGAAGAGGACGCGTTGAAGACCGACGACGAACTGCAGGCGCAACCTCCCGAACCGGGAGATCGCGCTCGGATGCCCAACGAGCGAGAGATGGAACTCGGGCAGAGAGTTCGGCCGCCCGACCGCCGCATCACGCTGCTGCTCTTCTCCGCCTTGATCCTCCTGCTGGCACGGGCCGGTGGTTGGCCCCTTTTGATCGTGGTGACCGCGCTCGTACTGATGATCTTCCTGCACGAGCTCGGGCATTTCGTCACCGCGAAGTTGTCGGGGATGAAGGTCACCGAGTTCTTCTTGGGCTTCGGACCCAAGCTCTGGTCCTTCCGTCGCGGCGAGACCGAGTACGGCGTCAAAGCCATCCCGGCAGGCGCGTACGTGCGGATCATCGGCATGAACAACCTCGATGAGGTGCCGCCGGAAGACGAGCCGCGCACGTACCGCGCGCAGTCGTATCCGAAGCGGCTCCTGGTTGCGGTCGCCGGATCCGGTATGCACTTCATCCAGGCGATGTTGTGCATCTTCCTCATGCTGGCGGTCACCGGTGCGCCGGGTGGCCACGTCTTCGATCAGGCGCCGCTCAGCTGGAAGGTCGAGTCGGTCACTGAAGGCGGCGCCGCGAGCCAAGCCGGACTGCAGCCGGGCGACACGATCGTGTCCGTGGACGGCATCGACGTGTCGACGTTCGAGAAGTTGCACGACGCACTCGTCCCTCGGGCGGGCAAGCCGGTGTCGTTGGTCATCGACCGCAACGGTCAACAAATTCAAGCGACCACCGTGTTGGGCACGGATACGCAGAGGGGATTGCTCGGAATCGGGGTGCGGCAGGACTTTCCACCTCGAGAGCGGGTCGGTGTGGTGACGGCGGCCGGGCGTACGGTCGTCGAGTTCGGCATCGCCGGGCGTGAGGCAGTGAGGGAGCTCGGTTCGTTCTTCTCGCCGTCTGGTCTGTCCAACTTCGCGAGCGAGGTCGTGAACGGTGGCAAACCCACGGTGGACAACTCCAGCGGAAGCGGATCAGGAAGCACGAGCGCGCCGTCGAGCGACGGCAGCCGGCCCATCTCGATCCTCGGCGCGACACGTATCGGAGCCGACCTGACTCGGCAGGGCTTGTTCGCGTTCCTGTTGTTCTTCTCCACGATCAATCTGTTCATCGGCATCGTGAACCTGGTCCCGCTGCTCCCACTCGACGGCGGACACGTCGTCATCGCGACGTACGAGCGCATCCGATCGCGCAACGGACGCCGCTACCAAGTCGACGTCGTGAAGCTCTTGCCGCTGACGTACGCCGTCGTGATGCTGCTGGGCATCTTGTTCGTGACGACGGTGTTCCTCGACCTCGTGGATCCCATCAGAATCAACTGATGCTGGTCGACGGACAGTTCCCGCGGCGTAAAACCCGGCAGATCGTTCTCCGGCATCCGACGAACCCGGTTGCGGTTGGCGGCGATGCGCCCATATCGGTGCAGTCGATGACGATCACCAAGACGGCCGACGTCGACGGGACGCTCGCCCAGATCTATGCGCTGTATGCGGCTGGGGCCGACATCGTGCGCTGCACCTGCAACGAGATCGCAGCCGCGGAAGGGCTCGCTCACATCGTGCCTCGCTCCCCGGTGCCGATCGTCGCCGACATCCATCACCAGTACAAGATGGCGCTCGCGGCGCTCGACGCGGGTGTGCATTGCCTGCGCCTGAATCCCGGCAACATCCGCCGGGCTGAGCACATCAAGGCGGTCGCGCAGGAAGCCAAGGATCGCGGCGTTCCGATCCGCATCGGCGTGAACGGCGGTTCGCTCGATCCCGACCTCTACGAGAAGTACGGCGGGCGGGTCACCCCCGAGGCGATGGTCGAGTCGGCGCAGCGCGAGCTCGCCTACTTCGACGAGGTGGGCTTCGAGGACGTCAAGATCTCAGTGAAGGCGTCGTCGGTTCCACTGATGATCGAGGCGTACCGCCAGCTTTCCGAGGTCACCGACCATCCATTGCACCTCGGCGTGACGGAAGCCGGACCGCCACCGATCGGTCTCATCAAGGGCACGGCCGGCATCGGAACGCTGCTCGCGATGGGCATCGGCGACACCATCCGCTACTCGTTGACCGCTGACCCCGTCGAGGAAGCGCGTGCTGGTCGGGCGTTGCTGGAGTCGATGGGCCTGCGCGAGCGCAAGAACGTCGACCTCATCGCCTGCCCATCGTGTGGTCGAGCGGAGATCGATGTGATCGACGTCGCCAAACGGGCGATGGTCGCGTTCGGAGACCGTGAGATCCCCTTGCAAGTCGCGGTGATGGGGTGTGTCGTGAACGGCCCCGGTGAGGCTCGCGATGCCGATCTGGGCATTGCCGCCGGCAACAAGCGCGGCCACCTCTTCGTGCGGGGCACCAACGTGGCCGTCGTCCCCGAGGATCAGATGGTGGACGCCCTCGTCGAGTGGGCCGAGTTCATCAACGAGCACGGCATCGAGCGCGCCCTCTCGAAGGCAGACCTGTCAGCGGCCAAAGCCGCGGCCGAAGCCGACCGCGCGGTGTTGCTCGAGGAGCGCGGCGACGACGCCAACGCGAGTGAGCAACGCGTCGACCTGATTCACAAGCGCGTCGACTGACCCGCAGCGAGCAGCCGCTCCTGGTCTGCGGCGACGCGTCTGGCCTCGATCACCGCTCCAGCGCGCGTCGCCTCGACCGCCGCGAGGTCGAGCCACCGGGCGGCGTCGTCGAGTCGATCGAGCCGCAGCGCAGCGACGCCGGTGAGGCGCGGTAGGAAGGAGCACCACCCGAGATCGAAACGAACGCCCCGTTCCGCGAGATAGGTGATCCCCGGCGCGGCCCACGCGATTCGGTCGATGTCATCGAGGAGATCGCCGATTTCGATCGCGGCGGCGAGGGAGGCGGTACTGAACGACTTCGGCTGGTCGAGCGGGGGCCGAGGGCGGTGGACCGCAACCGCGTCGACGTTCCCCTCATGCGCGTGCACGAGCGACCGGAACCGTTTGATACCCGGCGATGTGACCATGGCCCACGCGTCCAGCGCCTCGTGCGCTCCTTCGAAATCGCCACGCAGAGTACGAGCGCACGCGAGGGCCGGGTAGAGCAGTTGCGCGGCTGGGGGATGGCCAGCCCAACGCATGAGCCGCTCCGCTGTCGTACCGAAGTCCTCCGCGTCATCGAGACGACCCTGCGCGACAGCAACACCCGCGGCGACGGCGGCGGCGTTCGCGCACTCGGCCCACGCCGCGATCGGTGGACCCATCTCCAGCGCTACTTGAGCTTGCGCCGCAGCCTCATCGAGATCGCCGACAATCCAGCGGACTGTCGCAATGGCGCGGTGCCCAGACACGAGATGCAACTCGTTGCCCACCATTGAGTCGAAGGCGTACGCCTTCTCATACGCTTCGGTCGCTTCCGACAACTCGTTGTCGGCGATGTGCACACTCGCTCGCGCGAAGGTGACCTCGCCGATGGTCCGGGCATCGTCTACGGCCGTCGCGAGGGCAAGTGCGGTGTCGAGGTCGTCGCGCGCGCGGTCGACATCGGTTGACATGAATCTGAGCGTTCCGCGCACATGGTGAACCCGGGCTCGTAGAAGCGGTTCGCGCTCTCCGGCCAGGTCCAGGAAGTCGTCGAACGGCTTGAAGTCGAAGGACGAGCCCCAGGCTCCTGTCTCTCCCGACCACAGCGACTTGGCGAGCGACGTCAGCGCTTCCGCCCAAATCGTCAGATCTCCGAGTGGTCGAGCGAGTTCGATAGCCGCAGACGCGTGCTCGTACGCGCCGGGGTTGTCGTGGTTGTACCAATGCGCGTACGCCGACCGAGCGTGAAGCAGGGCGCGCATCGCGCTCGGCCCCTCGTCGCTCCGCTCGGCCCCCTCGATCGCGGCGTCGTACGCGCGCGCGGCTTCACCCCACGCGACGACGGCCGCCGCGTGCGACGCTGCCGCGAGGCAGGCACGGATGACGCGATCAGGATCGGCGCGCGCGCCCGCTCGCCGCAGGTGGTGAGCGATGGCCACGACGCGGGCAGGATCCTCGTTGCTGAGCGCCTCGAGGTGATCGGCCACTTTGAGATGCAACTCTTGACGTCGCGGTCCTCGCGGCCGTTGGTACATCACGTACCGCACTTGGGGATGGTCGAAACGGACGGTCTCGTGGTCACGCAGGACGCCAGCATCGACGGCCTCGTCGACGAGTCGTGCGAATCGTGTCTCGTCGGTTCCCATCACCGCGCGCGCGTCCTGCAGCTGCCCGCCCTCGCCGAGGAACGCCGCGACGACGAGCATCTCGAGGCAGGGACGAGAAAGGTCGCGCACCCGGTGCCGTAGGAGTCCGTCGAGCTCGGCAGGACCCGCCAGGATCTCCTCCCGACCGCGATGCGTCAGCCGCCCGTCGCGTAGGGCCAGCACCCCGAAGGCTTCCAGTCGCGACAACAGAGAACGAACCAGCAAGGGGTTGCCGCCGGACGCCTCGGCCAGCCCATCGAGCAGCTTGCGTGCCGGCCGCTCGCCCGTCAGCGCTTCAACCAAGTCGTGCAGCGAGAACCGGTCGAGGCCGAAGACGTCGAGTTCGCGGTGCCACTCTGCTCGACGCATCCGCTCGGTGAGCTCGACGATCGGTCCGGAGCTGACCGGCCGGTGCGGGAGCACCGACATCATGGGTCCGACGACGTGCAGCAGATGACCGAGCAGATCGATCGTTGCCTGGTCGGCCCAATGCAAGTCGTCGATCACGAGCAGCAACGGCCGGCTCGCCGCCGCTCGCTGAACGAGATCAGCCGCGCCGACGTACAGGTGCAGACGTCGTTCGTCCGCGTGCTCCGGCGTGTCGTCGATCAGCGGGCGAAGCAGGGATGCGAGGTCGGCGATCGGTCGAAGCGCGGTGGCGAGTGGGAGATACGGCACGGGTGCGTCCGGGTAACAGGTCGCTCGCAGCACGACGACTCCCGGCTGGTTGCGGACGACGTCGGCCGCGAACCGATCGAGTAGCCGGGTCTTGCCCACTCCCGCCTCACCCCGAAGCAGGACCGCGCGCGGTCCGGCGTCGATCGCCTCGCCGAGCCACGAATGCAGCGCGCCGAGCTCATCCGCCCGTCCAATGAACGGCAGCTCCCCAGCCATGCACAACTAACGTCCCACATATGGCCAGCGTGCTCACACCCCAAGGCGAGGACTTTCCGCGCTGGTACCAAGACGTGGTCTCGAAGGCCGAGATGGCGGAGAACGGCCCGGTCCGAGGGACGATGGTCATCCGTCCGTACGGCTACGCCATCTGGGAGCGGATCGTCGCCGAGATGGACGCCCGCATCAAGGCGTGCGGAGCGCAGAACTGCTACTTCCCGCTCTTCATCCCCCTCGACTACTTCGAGCGCGAAGCCAAGCACGTTGAAGGCTTCAGCCCCGAGTTGGCCATCGTCACGATCGGCGGCGGCAAGGAGCTCGAAGAACCGGTGGCCGTGCGTCCCACCAGTGAGACAATCTTCGGTGAGTACATGGCGAAGTGGGTGCAGTCCTACCGCGACCTGCCGTTGCTCTTGAACCAGTGGTGCAACATCGTCCGCTGGGAGATGCGCACCCGCCTGTTCCTACGCAGCAGCGAGTTCCTGTGGCAGGAGGGTCACACCGCGCACGCGACCGAGGTGGGCGCCAGCGAGTACGCCCTGCGCATTCTGCACGAGGCCTACGAAGACCTGATGGTGCAGGTGCTTGCGATCCCGGTCTATGTCGGGCGCAAGACCGCGGCCGAGCGCTTCCCTGGCGCGATCAACACCATGGGCTGCGAAGCGATGATGCGCGACGGCAAGGCGCTGCAGATGGGCACGTCGCACGAGCTCGGCCAGAACTTCGCCCGCGTGTTCGACATGTTGTTCCTCGACGCAGAGGGACAACAGCAGCTGTGCTGGACCACGTCGTGGGGTACATCCACCCGCATGGTCGGCGGGTTGATCATGGCCCACGGCGACGACAAGGGCCTCGTGGTGCCGCCCCGGCTCGCGCCCATTCAGTGCGTGGTGCTGCTCGTGAAGGACGCCGACGGAGCCGGCGAGGCGGCGGCTCGGCTCGCGGACGCGCTGCGCAAAGCCGGGGTGCGGGTCGAGCTCGACGCGC
>JBEEGD010000256.1:0-6116 GCA_041166685.1 Acidimicrobiaceae bacterium
GGCGAATCCGTTGCTCGAGTTCGTCGATGTAGTAGAACGCATCTAACTCTGGGGACACTCCGCGCGAGTAGACGTCTGGGCCCTTGTATCCGGGAAGGTGTTGCAACAGGCCGAGTCTCAGACTGAGGAAGAAGCGCTCT
This sequence comes from Acidimicrobiaceae bacterium, assembly GCA_041166685.1. Taxonomy (GTDB): domain Bacteria; phylum Actinomycetota; class Acidimicrobiia; order Acidimicrobiales; family JACDCH01; genus DASUCS01. The sequence continues at coordinate 141 of JBEEGD010000256.1, forward strand.
ACGATTCCCTTGTCTCGCCCGGTCCGGATGTGTGCAGGTTGGATTGATATGCCCATGCGCTGACAGACACTGTTGATGTGCTGACTCTTGAAGGCTCGTCCGTGATCTACCACGATGGTTTCCGGCACTATTGCCGGGTTGCTCACCGCCTTGCTGCGGTCCTCGAGCGCCATCACCTCGGGAAGGATCGCGCGCGGCACACCGTGTTCTGGCCACACGGCGTGATCGGGCCAGTCATCGGGTGCCGGAAGCGGTCGAAATGATTGGAAGAGGGTGGCTGCGACATCCATCGACTTCGTCGTTGGCATCACCCTGACTCCAGTAACGCAATGACTGTATGCGTCCATGGCCACGGTCAGTTCGACGTTAACCCACCTAAGTGTGAGTGGGTCCAAGGCGTACACATCGAGGCAGTTGGTATCCATGACCATGTACTCGCCCGGACGAGTAGCCGTGATTGGCCAGTATTCTCGATCGGGCCGATTGGCGACGTCGCGGTTCCGTGTGCGGCTGCCGTGGAAGGTGGGCACAGCCCGGTCGATTTGACCCAGCCGGCGGTAGGCGGTCGTTCGCGATGGCAAGGGCACCACAACCGGTCCGTATCGCACCGCAAGCCGTGCGCGTGTCTGGTGCATCACGCTTTTCATGTTTGGTCTGGAGAGGTCGATATTCTCTTCCATGACTTCTTCGACGAGGTCGATCCATCGTGGGTCGGTACGCCCATGGGGCTTGGTCTTCCTCGTCGAAACCAACCCTGCTTCGCCGTGCGCCCTGTACTTACTGACCCAGCGGCGGATCGTGCGGTGGTCAACCCCCACTTCCGCGGCTTTGGCGAGATAGCGCTCGGCGAGCGGAAGGCTCGGCGCATACTGCGGCCGCGGCTCATCCGGCGTGCAAATCGCCGGCGATCCCGAGCGGTAGCCCGTCAGAACTTCACGGACGTGTTCTGCTTTCGCGGTGACTTCGGCTAGTTCACGGGTGTTCAGATTCGCCAGCACGATCCCCGCGACCTCAACGTCGTCGTCGGAGCGGGGCCCCTCGTCGTCTGAGATGACCTCCGCGTGTCCGGTGGCGAGGAGTTCCCTCAGTGCCAGCCAAAATCGACGCTTGCCACCACGGTCTTCGACGAGGACCTCGTTTCCCCTGCCGGCGGGAAACATCTCGATGATGGTCACGATCTCGCCGTCGTAGGTGAACTTGGTGCCCACTCCGACACGAACACACGCCGCTCGGCGGCGACGTGCAGGATGCTGCTGTGTCATGACTGCCCCTCACCGGTGGTCGCCGCGCATCCGGAGCCGACAAGATCGCTGAGAGCGACGCGGTATCTACGCTTCCCGTTGCGGTCCTCGACGAGAAGTTCGTATCCCCCGCGGGTGGGAAGAACTTCGACGATCGTCATGATCGCCCCGTCGTAGGCGAGCTTGGTGCCCACCAAGGCACGCGCACACGCAGCACCAGAGCGGCGCGCAGGGCGTTGCTCGGTCATGACACCCGTTGAACTGTGCTGGTGGATTCTATTTTTCGCGAAATGTCGATAACGAAGTCCTGCCGCCACAGAAGGTGGAACAACGCGGCGAGCGCATCCTGCCTCGACACCTGCGCCTCGGCCACGACCTGACCGATCGTGGGCGTCTCACCAGTCCGCACCAAGGATCTGACTGCATCGAGACGGTCCCCGTCGAACAACCAGTCACGCCGATAACCCGCCAGGAATCGCACGTTACTGAACTCGACACCCGCTGGTTCGGACAACACTTCGTATCGCCAGCCTCGCGACTCGACCACTCGGCGAGTGAGATCGAGGACCTCACGTACATCGGGCTTGCTCAACTCGCGCCGTGGCTTCACGTCGACGACCAGCGCGCGGCCGGTGGTGCACGCCAGGTAGTCCGGTACGCGAGAGATCCTTTCGCCGGCGACCACTGCCCGTAGCTGGAACGGCTGACTGCCAATACGGTTCACGTTCGCGTCGAAGTCCAGCATCATCAATCGGGCGCGCTCTAGCCGCGATTCATAACCCACAAGAGCTCGCTCCGTGGCCGACCAGTACAGGCCGGCATAGTTCTTCTGTCCCAAGTACCAAGGAAAGGTGCGCCAAGGACGCCCCTGGACAACGGCGTTCGCGTCGAGATCGCTCAACGGAACGTTGACGATATGGCCGCCCCCTGACGACCTATAGAAAGCCTCGCAATAGTCTCCGGTGCGGGCTCGGGTCCTTGGCATCATATGTTCCTTCATCGCGCATCTAGTCAGTCAATGATCGCGAGCGGATCACCCGCGAAAGAAGTACCAATGCACGATGGTTATCGAATCGTGCGTCGGCCGAAACGGAGGCACGGCCTTCTAACTCGAAAAGTCGTTGAGCGGCATTGGCTTTCAGCGACGTTCGTGCCACACGCGTGCCACAAACGTGGCATGCAAGTCCCGATCTCGCTTGTCGCCACACCGCCACACAGAGGCACCGAGCAGAACAGCGCCAAGTCCGCAGCCGGTTAGGTCTGCTCGTCGTGCTCGGTCTGCTCTATCGACTCCGTAGTGTCATTGATCGCACCCTGCGATGCCAACGTGGAACTGTGGCTTAGTCCGCCTCTACCCCGCACGGGAATAGCGTGCGTCTTAGCCATACGCGCCATGTTCGCCGTGCTCATGCCGGCTTCCTTTGCGAGATCAGGGAGGGTGCGGTGCTTGTGGACGTACTCGTCATAAAGCCAGGCACGGTCGATCGTCGTGCGAGCTACACGTCCAGGTCGGCGTAGCTGAATGCCGTAGTCGAGGGCGAGGCGAGCAATCACCTGACGACTAACCCCGACGGCGTCGGCGATGTCGCGCAGCGACATTCGCTCAATGTCATACAGGTCAGCGAGGCGATCGCGTGAAAGTGCGACCTTTGCGGTGCGGTACGCGGCGTAGTGTTTCGCGGGCTGCGCTTCCGAAGACGAATCTGGACGTGGTGCGGGGTGGTTTTCAAGGAGATACCGGATCGTCTCAAGGTCGGTGCCCATGTGGGCGGCAGCAGCGCCGATGTTGATCCTGTCGACTGCCATGATGCGGTGCAACTCGGCGAGATCGACTGCGTCGGGGTTGGGCCCGGGCAGGCAGAGTCCGTCTAGCAGGTCAGTCGGAGGGTGCCACGTCGGAGGTTCCCTCCAGATGCCGTGCTCGGCCAGGAACTCGCGGGCATGTTCGTCGAGGGCACGGGCGAGTTCAGGTGTGAGATACCTAGGAAAGTCGACGACCTTGCCTCGGAACTCGTTGTGATTGAAGGCGAACGGCGCGTTTCCGAAGGGCAGACCGCTGAGCCTTTCGAACAAGAAACATCGGGCGATTCTGCCGCGGATCGCCCTTGGCCCCGGAGTGCCGGTGTCACGGCAGATTCGAGCCCAGGTCTCGTCCGGCAGCAACGTGGTGTAGTCGAGTCGCGCACGGCGTCGGTAGTCAATCGGAGGCTTGTGGTTAGCGAGGTGTTCGGCGATGCGTACGACGGCGGCGCGAGTATCCGTCCAGTGATCGTCGTTCTTGAGGAGCTGCAGAACACGGGAGACGGCATGGCCTTCAATCGCGGCGTCAATGAGGTGTGCGGCCTCGTCGAGCGTGAGCCGACGGCTGATAACTAGTAGTACAACGGGCAGAGTTTGGCGCTGGTGGCGCTGGCCACAGTTCGGGACTGACAGGCGCAGCGAGAAGGCGGGCCACAACATCGACGGCAAACGACGGGCAAGTGCACTGGCCCGCGCTGCGCTGGATATGGGGTGGGACGGTAGGGCCGAGCCGATGCGGTATCGCAATTGATCGCACGGGTTGAGGGTGGGCCCAAGTGCGGCTAATTGGATTCCGGTGAGTATCGGCGAGATGCCTTTACCCCACGCGGTGTTCGTCGGGAAGACGTGCGATCCGCGCGACCGCGATGAGATCATGAGCCAGCGCAATTCGTCTCCGGCTTCCGCAATGTCGGACTTCTCCAGGGCGTGCAGTGTGGCGATCACTCCGACGGCAGTTGCAGCAGCCCGTGCGGGTGCAGCCAGCCCCGGTTTCGTATCCGCGCCGGAGATCCGAGATCGGCGGACCTCATGCCGCGCCGCGTCGAAGTGAGCAGCACGCAGATCATCGGGAATAACAGCTTGCAGTTCCTGCGGCGTCGCATACGCCAGCACCCGACCCGCGACGGCTCGGAGGTCGGACAAGACGTTGATGCGTGGCTGCGGGCTGATCCGGTAGGCGCCGAAGGACGCAGTCTCGCCGTCGATTACGGCATCAACGACGCGCTGGGCGTGGACTACCGGATGGTCGGCGCCGAACATGGTGACCGATGCCGCAGTGAGGTCGGCACCACACCGAGCGGAGCTGCGTCCGATCGCATTCGTGCCGCAGTGGGCGCATGCGCCCGCCTCCGGGATGAGGCCGACGACGTGGGTCCGGTGACGTTGGACCACTCCGCACTCTGGACAGGCATCGGCAAGCAAACAGCAATGTTTCGTGCACGCAAATGCCCAGCCGAGCCGCCACGACAACTGCCATCTTCCCTCGGTTTCCTTCAAACACGAGGGACAAAAACGTGATCCACACGTACGGCCCCAGGGAAAGGCTCGACTCAGGCCGAAAGTGCCGTCCTTGATCCTCAAGCCTCTTCCCGAATAGTGAGCCAGCGTCATTGATTCGAGTACCTCAACCGCGACTCCCGTTGCGAGACCGACACGTTCAGCCTCCTCATCGGTGAGCTTCACAATCCAGGAGCTAGGACCCTTTCCGCGGTACGGGTCCAGGCCGACAGCCGAAAGCAAATCGCCGAACGGGCTATGGGTGCGGCGGGCAAGTCCTTCGAGCCAGGAGTCCAACGCTTCGCCAGCGATGGGTGTGAGTCGGATGGGCAACGTCCGGACCGCGTCCATCCGGCCCTGGCGACTGCGATCGACATCTTCTGCAGCCCGATTTAACGCCGTGTCACATCGTCCTGGCATGCGGCTTCTACTCCGTTCGCCCCCTCATCATTCGATCTGATGTCAGATACCTATTGCGTCGGCTCCGTTGCACACTTGCTGGCGTGAGCCGCTGTAGCGGTTCCTGCCTCGAATCCGCGCGGTTTCGCGGCATTTAAGCGGAACGGCGGAGCGCCTCGTACAAACTCGAGAACGCCGACACTTCTGCGTTCAAGAGAGCGTCAAAACCCTTAGGCAACCGTGAACCCATCTGGTGGAGCTTGGCGCGGCGAACGTCGAGCACCGCCGGCCGGCCGATCTCGGACGGGATTGACAATTGGATTATGCGATTGGCTATCCGAGCCGCATCTGAAGTGAGTTCAGGCTCTTTGTAGTACAGCCACACCAGGTCTCGCCGGTTCTTCGAGCGGGCGATGATCGGCGGCGCGACTCTCACGGCTAGACCTTGCAGACACCAGTCCTCCCTACGAGGATTCACAATAAGGTCTTTGCCTTTGCGCCAGCGTTGCCATCCATCGGCCAACGCGCGGTAGTGCTCTCGCTTCTTGTCGCTACACGACTGGCAGACCTCCTGTGTACGTCGAACGTCGTCCCCGTTCACGACGCCGTCAAGGAGAGCCCTCCGCATCGGCCCATAGAAGTCCCGTTCCGGCGCATAGGACTCGGAATACATGCTTACGACTTCCGCAACTGCCGCGATTCGGCGAGTGCTGCGAGCGCACACGAAATCAACGAAGCCACCCAGGCGGATTTCAATCTCCGAATCAGACACCCTCGTCCCCCAACAGATGCATTGAGCACTGACACGGCTTGATGCCGCAGATCGGCGAGCGACTCATGAGTCTCACTTTCGTGTCATTAATGACATCTGGATGACATTCAAATCGGGACGATGACATGGAATTTGGGAACCGACACGCCAATTTACTACTTGGCCATGTTGGTAAAGCGCGACAGGTGAAGTTGATGTGCGACCGTGACGGTTTTGGTCGGGCCGTTGCGGTGCTTGGCAAGGATCAGGTCGGCCTCGCCGCCGCGC
>JBEEGD010000257.1:0-10055 GCA_041166685.1 Acidimicrobiaceae bacterium
GCTCGTGATCTTCGGATTCGGACTGCTCCGCGTGCGCCCGAGCGCCGGTCGACTCGCGCCGGTGTCGTGCGCGGGGGCTCCGCTGGCGGTGCCCGCAGGCGCTCAAGTCGTGCGGGGCGACGCCGCCGGCATCGGTTGTGTCGCGACGGGCGTGTATGTCCACGAGGTGTTGACCATCCGGTTGCACCCCACCGACCCGCAGCCGCGGCGGTTCGCGCTGGGAGTTCCCGGCGATCACCTCTATCTCGGTGATTGGAACTGCGACGGTGTCGCAACCCCCGCGCTGTTCCGTCCGTCGAGTGGGGCGACGCTCTACTACGACACGTGGTCCACGAACGAGAAGCCGTCGAACAACTCGGCGCGATGCCGTTCGATCAGTTGACGGTCAGCTTGCGCCCTGTGGTTTTCCTGTGGTCAAGCCGGTGGACAACGTCCACCAGGTGGGGACAACCGAAAAAGGTTCGGGGATAAGTTGGGGATCTCGCGCTCACCTATTGACGCGTGAGGCGCGATCACCGACAGTCGCCCTACCGCAGCGAACCAAACGGAACGTGAACGGAAGGGGACCGGAGGCTTCGGCCGATGGACAACCATCCGGGAACGAGCCGCAGAAGTCGTTGCGGAAGGGAGAGAGTTCTGCCGTCATGTGGTCAGCGCGCTTCGGCGCGAGGGTTACAAAAACGGGCATCGCCCGCCGAAGCTTTGGCTCCGACGGGCGATGTGAGTGATCGACAGTGAGGTTAACGCCCCACCAAGGTCGCTTGGCGGACTCTCGACCGACGGGTGGCCCTGAGGTTCGAACGGTCTCGGCCGGACGGAACTCAGGGCTGCTTGCTTTTTTCGTGCGGCTCCAGGTCTACGGTGACCGCCATCGCTGAACCGACCGTTGATCCGTGGGCCGACATCGTCGGACAGACCTTCGCCGTCGACCAGCTGCGCGCCGCGTCGCGCCGGCCGATCCATGCGTATCTGCTCGTCGGCCCGCGGGGAAGCGGCAAACGCGACCTTGCCCGCGCCTTTGCCGCGACGCTCCTCGCCGCCACCACGGACGATCCGGATCGCGCCGTGCGACTCGCGCTCGCGGGCCGGCATCCCGATCTGCACGAGTTCGAGCGCGCCGGCCCGTACATCACCGTCGAACAAGCCGACTCGATCATCCGCGAGTCGAGCCGCAGCGGCGTCGAGAGCGATCGCAAGGTGTTGGTCCTCGTCGACTTCCATCTGGTGCAGGCCGCGGTCGAAGGCAAGCTCTTGAAGAGCATCGAGGAGCCCCCGGGCGACACTGTCTTCATCGTGCTGGCCGAATCCGTGCCGATCCTGCTCGAGCCGATCGCGTCGCGGTGTGTGCGGATCGAGGTCGACCCGTTGCCCGACGCGGTCGTCGCATCGGCACTGGTGTCCTCCGGGGTCGACGATGCCGCCGCGGCCGAGGTGGCGATCGCGGCGAGCGGAGATCTCGCTCGAGCCCGGCTGCTCGCCACCGACCCGCGCTTCTCCCTGCGCCGCGCGCTGTGGCGCTCGATCCCCGAGCAGCTCGACGGCACCGGCGCGGCCGTCACCCGGTTGGTCAGCGAGGTGCGGGCGATGATCGACGACGCTGCTGCCCCGGTGCAGGCCCGTCACGCCGAGGAGCTGGTCGAGCTCGAAGAACGCATCGAGCGCTACGGCGAGCGCGGCTCTGGCAAGACGCAGCTGGTCGAGCGCCAACGCCGTGAGCTCCGCCGTCACCGCACGGACGAGCTCCGTTTCGGGCTCGCCACCATGGCCGCTCGGTATCGTGATGACCTCGTGGCCAATCCCCGCGTCGCGTTCACTGCGATCGCGGCCATCGAGGACTCGCACAAGTCGATGGAGCGCAACCCGAACGAGACGCTGCTGCTGCATGCGTTGTTGCTGTGCCTGCCGGAGCTCGCAACTGCCGTGCCGGCCTGACGGAGCCTGCTGCTACCTTTTCTCCTCCCGCCCGGGTAGCTCAGACGGCAGAGCAGCTCACTCGTAATGAGCAGGTCAGGAGTTCGATTCTCCTCTCGGGCTCCAATCGGGCTCCAATCGTTTCTGCAGTTCAGCGGGTTCAGATGGCGTGGAGGTGTAGTCGACCTCGGATGCTCGAGGCGACTCGTCGGAGATCATCGGGATCGCTGGTCACGACGAGGTCTCGCCGGCTCACCGCGCCCACAACTACTGATGCGTCCACGACATCAGCGGTGCCAGCGCGAGCACAGGCTCTTCCCGATGCGCGAGCACGGTCTTCATTCAGAACTTCGAGAACGCAGCCTCGTAGCAGACGGGAGAGCTGCGCCTGTGGTCCGCCGCGCCAGGCCTGGCCGAGCACGCCGGCGGGCACGGTGGGCAACACCCCTCGTTGCAGTGCTCGGGCATGTAACGCCCACAGGTCGCGACGGTTCGCTTCGGCGGCGAGGAGCGCGCCGGCGTCGTAGGTGATGCCGCTCACGCGGACCGCCGGGCGCGCGGCTTGCGCGCGAGCACCCGGTCGACCACCGAGTCGGCGGAGGCGAGCTCGTCCTCGGTCAGCCGCCCGTGCTGCTTCTCCCACTCCGCCACTGCGGCGAGACCGTCTTCGAGTACGAGTGCGCGCGCGGCTGCTTCGTTGAGCCACGCCGAGAGGCTGAGCCCCCGACGTTCGGCGGACACCGAGGCGGCTTCGGCGACGTGGTCGTCGAGCGCGACCGAGAGCTTCTTGACCGTCATGACAAGGATGGTACTACCGTGGTACTACCAACAGCACGCGCGACGTACCATCCATGGCACATTCGCTCTCATTGTTCGATTCTCCTCTCGGGCTCGCAGGACCTGCGGTTGCCATAGCGCGAACGCGTCTGTTTCTCGCCCCGATGGGTGCCGATGATCGACGGTATGGAAGCGATCACACTCAGCGAGGTGCGCGACGAGATACGGGTGACGTACGCGGCCCGTTCCGACGGTCTCGAACAGCGCGTGCGCCGCTACCAGACATTGCTGGAGTTGGAAGCGATCCTGGCCAATCGGGGGAAGTGTTGAACGATCGCCTTCGTCGCGCGCGGGCGGACCTTGACCGCGAGGTCGGGTGGCTCGAACGTCGGTTGGGCCAGATGGATCAACAGCGCGCTGGTAAAGGGCTGACCATGGACGAGGAAGCCAGGTTCAAACGCCTCAGCAGCCAGCATCGACTCGTCATCGCCCAGCGTCGGATCGTCGGTCCGCATGCCGTGCCGCACGTAGCGGTCCCCCACGTACAACCGGGATAACCACGCCGCATCGGAAACACGACCCATCGTCATGGGTCGGGCCGGTGGGGAATTTCACCCACGGCGATGCGAAGATGGCGCCATGGCGACGCCTTACGACTCTGAGCCAGCGGACCGGTTGCCCTTCGGGTCGCCGGAGAAGGCGGCCCGCTACGCGACCGAGCGCTACGTCGGCGCGACCGGCCTGAACTGGTGGCGGTGCGATCCGACGCTGCAGTTCCTGATGCGGTATCACCTCACCGCTGACGAGCTCGTATGGGCGGAGCCGCATCTCGACCGCATCGGCGCGCTCATGGGTGGTCCCGTCTCCGAGCGGGCGGAGCTCACCGACAAGCACCCGCCTCGGCTCGAGCGGTACGACCGGTGGGGTCACGACGTCAGCGAGGTCGTCCTCCCGCCGTCGTTCCTCGAATCGCGGCGCGCCATCCTCGACAACAGCTTCACGACGCCGGCCATCGCGCAGGATGCGCGCGATCACGGCGTGAACCTCACCATGTTGAACACCGCCCACAGCTACCTGCTCGATCAGGCCGAGATCGGCATGGCCTGCGCGCTGGGCACCGGCGGCGACATGGTGGTCAACCTCGTGCGCCAGTTCGCTCCGCCCGACATCCGCGAGAGGGTGATGGCCAAGTTCGCGTCGGGCGAGTGGGCGGGCCAGACCATCCAGTCCCTCACCGAGCGCACCGGTGGCTCCGATCTGGCCGAGCTCGAGACGACCGCGACACCCGACGGCGACGCGTGGCGGCTCAACGGGTTCAAGTGGTTCGCTTCGAACGCCAACGGCGAGGCGTGGGTCGTGCTGGCCAAGCCCGAGGGGGCGCCCGACACCATCCGCGGCATCGCCACGTTCCTCGTGTTGCGCGAGCGTCGCGACGGATCGCGCAACGGCATTCGCATCCGCCGCCTCAAGGACAAGCTCGGCACGCGCGCCGTGGCGTCGGGCGAGGTCGAGTTCATCGACGCCGAGGCCTTTCTCCTGTCCGGGCAGAGCGAGACGTCCGAAACCGGCGCCGGCGACGGCAAGGGCCTCACCCGCATGATGCAGATGACCAACGGCTCCCGTCTCGGCATCGCCATGATGGGTCTCGGTTGCGCCCGTCGGGCGCTCGTCGAAGCGCTCTGCTACGCCCGCGCCCGCACCGCGTTCGGCAAGCCGCTCAACGAGCAGCCCCTGATGCAACGCAAGCTGGCCGAGCTCATCGTCGACGTCGAAGCCGCGCAGGCGCTCGTGTTCGACGGCTACGACCCCAACCATCGCCTGCGCATCGGTGCGCCGCTCATCAAGCTGCGGGCGTCGCGGCTCGGCATCACCGCCGCCAGCGATGCCATCGAGGTGCACGGCGGCAACGGGTACGTGGAGAACTGGCCCGTGGCCCGCATCCTGCGTGACGCGCAGGTCAACCCGCTGTGGGAAGGGCCCGACAACATCCTGTGCCTTGATGTGCGCCGCGGCATCGAGCGCGACCAGGCCGACGTCGCGTTCGTCGAACGGTTGCGAACCGCGCTGGCCCACGCGCCGGCCGGCGACCCGACCGTCGATGTCGTCGCGGCGAGCGTCGATGACCTCGTCGCGGCCATCGATCGCTGGAAGGCGCTCGATCGCGTCACCGCCGAGCTGCGGCTGTTCCCGCTGTCCGAGTTCATGGTCGAGGTGTACGCCGGCGCGCTCCTGCTCGAGCAAGCGGGCTACGAGCAACGCAAACTCGGCTCGGACCGCAAGTCGGTCGTCGCTCGCCTCTACGCCCGCCGCCACCTCGCCGACCGCGGTCCGCTGCGCGGCATCGATGAGCCCCGCGCCGAAGAGCTCGACCGGTTCAAGGACCTCGCCGACGGCGCGTTGGTCGACGACCGGGTCACGTGATCGTCGCGCCTACCTGTTGAGGATCCTCGACACCAACGCTTCGAACCGTGTGATCCGCTGATCATCAATCTCCAGCAGATGGCGCAGCCAGCGAGCGACGTCATCGAGATCGAGCGATGGCACCGTAACCAGCATCTGCTCGATGTCCAACCAATCCTTGGGGCGATCGAAGACCACCTTCGCGACGATGAGGTGCTCCGCCGCGAGAATCGGGATCTCGACCTCACCAAATGGCACCATGCGAACGCGGTCCCGCATTGCATCGTGGATCTCGTCGTACGCGAAGAAGAGGTCGAGCGGCGTCCGACCCCACCACACGCGGGCTTGACCCTCGCGCTGGACTTGTTTGCTGGTCGGTATTCGCATGATGCCGAAGGGCTCGAGCACCTCGAGGATCCGGGCGAACTCGCTGGGACCGACAAAGAGGTTGATGTCCACATCGGCCGTCGCCCGCGGCTCCGCGTAGTAGGCCAACGCGAGCGCGCCGCCGAAGGCATGCGCGACGTTGGCGGCGACGAGCGCGTCGTGGAGCTGGACGACCTTGTCGGCGAGGCCCGGCTCACGCATGAGCGGGCACCGCTCGCAAGCCGGGGAACCGAAGGCGCGTGCGGCGGGGCGCCGGCAGACGGTCAGTCAGCTCGAGGAGATCGCGCAACGCGTCGCCTCGATCCGCATCGGACGCCCCTGCCCAGTCCGCGATCGAGCCTCCGGACTCGAGGCGGGGAGCGGGCAGCTCCTCGATGCGATCGCGGAGCAGTCGAAGGAGCCCCGGAGTTGGTGCCGAGCCGGCTCGGAACTCGGCGAGCAGTGCCCGCGCCGCGGCATCGGCCGACGATTCGGCGACCGGAGCGCCGGCACGACGAGCGGATGCGATGACCGCGCTGCGGTTGAACCCTCGACGTGAGGCGCGCTCCGCTTGCGCGAGGACGTCGTCGGTAAGGACACCGAAGGTCGCCAACGTGCGCGCCCGCGGGCCGGCATCAGTCGCTCTCGACTCCCGGATCTCCCAGCGCCCCTTGGGTCGTCGCACCACAAACGCCATAGTGGGTATTCTACCCACTATCGTCCACTGATCGCCTCCGGCGAGCCCTCGTGAGGATGAAGCCTCGCTTCGGTCGCCGTCGCGCTTTGTTGTTCATCGCGGTCCGACGCCCAGCGCACGCGCACAGTTCCACCGACCGTCGTCCGAGGGTGTCCTAAGTTCTCGCCCTGATGGACTTCGCCACGTTCGACGTCGACGACTTCCGCGAGGAGTTGTCGACCGCCGCGCAGAACCGTCAGGTCGGGACAGCCGTCCTGCTCGAGAACGAACGAATCCGGGTGTGGGATCTCACCGTGGAGCCCGGCGGACGGCTTCCGTTCCACTGCCACACCACGAGCTACTTCTTCACGTGCGTCGAGGGCGGACGGATGATCAACCGCTTCCCCGACGGCAACCAGGTCACCCTCGACATGGACGACGGGGCCACGTGGTTCAGCGCGATCGACGACGAACCCGAGATCCACGACCTCGAGAACGTCGGCGAGACGCGCGTGCGTTTCATCACCGTCGAGCTGTTGTAGCGCCGAACGCCCGATGACCTACGTGCTGGTCCACGGCGGCGGTTCGACCGCCCGCTACTGGGACCGACTGCTCCCGCACCTCGACCGTCCCGCGTTGGCGGTTGACCTGCCGGGTCGCAACACCAGGCTGGCCGACTTGGCGACGCTCACCGTTGACGAGGAAGTGGCGTCGGTGCTCGCCGACATCGACGCGGCGCACATCGACGATCCCATCATCCTCGTGGCGCACTCGTCGGGTGGTCTCGTGGTGCCCGGCGTCGTAGTGAGCCTCGGCGATCGGGTTGCGCGCGTCGTGCTCAACGCCGCGCTGGTTCCTCCCGAAGGCGGGTGCGGAGCCGACTGCCTGAAGCCCGCACAGCGCGAGGGCCTCATCGCCTCAGTGGAGCAAGCTCGCCGGGACGGCACCGCCATCATCCTTCCTGGACCACCGGCGGACCCGGAGGCGTTCCGCCGCGTGTACGGCGGTGACCCGCTCGACGACGACGCGCTGGCGTTCATGGTCGACCCGGCTCGGTGTGTCCCCGACACCGTGAACCACTACTTCCAACCGATCCACTGGTCGCTCGTCCCCGCCGTGCCCGTGACCTACGTGCTCAACGAGCGCGACCGTCCGATCCCGCCGGCGCGGCAAGAGGAGATGATCACCTGGTTGCCGCGACCCCCGCACACCGAACGGCTCCCCGGCGGACATCTCCCCGCGGTCACCGACCCCGAAACGTTCGCCGAGATCCTCCGCGCCGCGCACGACTGATCACGCCAGATCGATGGCCGCCTCGGCCGGCGGCACGCTGACATCGATCTCGATCGCGCGCGATCGCCGAAGGGGGGCGGCGAGCACAACGGCGGCCACCGCGGTCGCGATACCGGCGAGACCGATACCGGCACGAGGGTTCCAGTGCTGGCACACCCATCCGACGAACGGCCCACCGACCACCGTGCTGCCCAACGTGAGGAAGCTGTAGATGCCCATCACCCGACCGCGGAAGCTCGGCTCGGACCACATCTGCATGTGGGCGTTGGCCGTCGAACCGAAGAAGACCGCGAGCGCCCCGACGGGAACGAGCGCGGCCGCGACCATCACCTCGTTCGGCAGCGTCGCGGCGATGATCATCGACAGTCCGAGCGCCGCCGCCGCAATGAGCACGGTGCGCGAACTCTGTCGCGCCCGGTGCGCGGCCGACAGTGCGCCGACCACGGTGCCCGCACCGAGCACCGCCATCAACAGACCGGCCAGACCGGCGCCGCCGTGGAAAGTGTCGCTGGCCATGAGCGTGAGAAAGGTCGGGAAGTTGTAGACGAGGGTGCCGACGACGCCAACGAGCAGGATCGTCGCCCGGATCTCGGTGATGCTCCACGCGTAGGCGAGACCTTCACGCACGCGGGGTCGCGTCGTGGGCGGGTGGAACGGTCGCAGCTCGGACCGGCGCATGGCCGCGAGCGCAACGACCACGGCCACGAACGAAACCGCGTTCACGAAGAAGACCCACGACTGCCCGACCGCGGCGATCAACAACCCGGCAATGGCTGGCCCCGTGATGCGGGCCGAGTTGAGCACCGCGCTGTTGAGCGCCACGGCATTGGAGAGTTGCTCCCGGCCGACCATCTCCTCGACGAAGGCGTGATGCGCCGGCTGGTCGACGACGGTGATCAAACCGAGCACGAAGGCCAGCGCGAACACCATCCACACCTGCACGACGTCGGTAAGTACAAGGAGCCACAGCACCACCGCGACAAGCGCGGCCAGCGACTGCGTGATGAGCAGCACCGTCCGGCGGTCGTACCGGTCGACGATGGCGCCGCCCCACAACCCGAACAGCAGCACCGGCAGGAAGCGGAAGGCGAACGTGGCCCCGACCGCCGCGCCGTTGTGGGTCAGCGTCAGCACGAGCCACGCCTCGGCCATGTTCTGCATCCACGACCCGGTGTGGGAGATGAGCTCGCCCGTGAAGAACAGCCGGTAGTTGTAGGTGTCGAGCGAACTGAACGTGCGTCGTAGCGCGGCGGTGATCGAGGGCATGACCGCACCGAAGGTACCGGCCGCCGTTCACCGGACCCCAGTCGATTGGAGGCGCGACACTGGCCCGATGAACGCGGCGCACCTGCAGTTCTTGGCCAGCCCCGATTGGGCCAAGTGGCTCGAGGCCGAGTTGCTGCCCTGGCTCGTCTCGCTGGAACTCGGCGACGATCTGCTGGAAGTGGGGCCGGGCCCGGGCCTGACGACCGACCTGCTCCGACAGCACGCGGCGCGCGTGACCGCGGTCGAGCTCGACGACGACCTCGCGGCGGCGCTCACCGCACGGATGGCGGGCACCAACGTGGATGTCGTGCACGGCGACGCCACCGCGAGCGGCTTGCCGTCGGACCGGTTCTCGGCGGCCGCGTGCTTCGCGATGCTGCATCACATTCCGTCGGCGGCGCTGCAGGACCGCGTGTTCGCAGAGATGCATCGGGTCCTGCGTCCGAACGGGATCTTCGTCGGCACCGACTCGGTCGACAGCGATGCGATCCGCGACTTCCATGTGGACGACGTGTTCGTGCCTCTGCCGCCCGATCAGCTCGCCGCCCGGCTCGAGGCCGTCGGGTTCCGCGATGTCGACGTGCACGTCGGCGACTTCGAGTTGCGCTTCTGCGCGACGAAGCCCGTCGCTCGCTAGTGCGAGGCGGTCTACATTTTCGGATCTTCAACGGACGACGGAGGCTGCAATGGCGGGGAAAGCGAAGTTCGCCGAACGGATGGCGAAGCATCTCAACGAGCCGATCGAAGCCGCGTGCCCGATCACGCATCCGGGCGGGACCAATGCCCAGATCGGCGGCACCGTCGGGGGCGCGGTCGGAGCGGCGATCTCGGGCGTGGGCAAGAACCGCGACAGCGATGTGCAGATAGGACAGTTCGGCTGGCTCGGCCTCGGCTCCACTCACTTCGCGCTCACGAAGGCGTCGATGACCCTCTGAATCCAACGTGTCGGCTGACATCCGACGAAGCGACGGATGTGAGCCGACACGTCGTAACGCCGTAGGTTGCCGCTCATGCGTTTCGGACTCGATGTCGCGCAGCAACGGATGCCGTGGGACGAGGTCGTGAGCCGCGTCCAGTTCGCCGAGGAGCTGGGCTTCGACGGCGCGTGGGGCTTCGATCACGTCCAGCCGATGTACGGCGAGGGGCCGGGCGAGGTGTTCGAAGGCATGACCACGCTCGCCGCGCTGGCCGGCGTCACCTCACGGATCCGGCTCGGTCTGCTCGTGGCGGGCGTGACCTACCGCCACCCGTCCGTGTTCGCCGCGCAGGCGCTCACGATCGATCATGCATCGCACGGTCGCCTCGAGCTCTCGCTCGGCGCCGCGTGGTTCGACAAGGAGCACCACGAACTCGGCATCCCGTTCCC
>JBEEGD010000258.1:0-6019 GCA_041166685.1 Acidimicrobiaceae bacterium
CGGCATCCCCCTCGCGCAACGCGGTGAGAATCCCGCCTCGGAGGGCGTGATTCAGTGCGTTGCGCTTCTCGGGTCGGTTCAGGGTCACCCGGCGCACCATGGGCGCCGGCTCATCGATCAAGATGACGTCGTTGGTCATTGCAGTGTCCTAGCAGGGGAGCGAGTCATGCCGCCCGTCTTCAACCAGGTGAACCTCGTCGTCGCGGACATGGAGGCGACGCTCGCCTTCTACCGGCAGCTAGGCCTGACGATCGACAACCCTCCCGGCGAATGGGCCGCGCATCACGTCGACGTGCGTCTGTCGGACACAATGTCGATCGAGTTCGACAGCCTCGGATCGGCGCGGACCTGGAACGCGGGGGCGCGTGAACCGGGTGGTGGCGCGGTGGTGTTCAACTTCGCGGTCCCGACCCGGCAGGCCGTCGATGACCTCTACGCCCACATGACGGCCGCCGGTTACAAGGGCCAGCAGTCGCCGTACGATGCGTTCTGGGGAGCGCGCTACGCGATCGTCGAGGACCCGGACGGCAACGGCGCCGGCCTCATGAGTCCGTTGGACCCGGACAAGCGTGTCCCGTGGCCCCCGGTTCCGAGCTCATGAGGAGGCGCAGTGGCTGATCTCGACTTGGTGCGGCGGCTCGGTGCGGCCGACCACGGTTTGGTGGTGATCGCGGTCGCTCGTCCGAGCGGGACGGTGCACACGTCGGTCGTCAACGCTGGAGTGCTCGACGACCCGGACACGGGCCAGTCGTGTGTGGGCTTTGTCGCGCGCGGCGACGCCAAGAAGCTCGACTACATCCGACAGAGCGGACGGGTCGCCGTCGTGTTCCGATCGGGATGGGAGTGGGCCACCGTCGAGGGATCCGCTCGCATCATCGGCCCCGGCGATCGCGCTGCGGACGAGTTGGCCACGCTGTTGCGCGACGTCTTCAAAGGTGCCGGCGGTACCCACGACGACTGGGACGAGTACGACAAGGTGATGGCGGCCGAACGCCGCGCCGCCGTCCTCGTCGAACCAGAGCGCATCATCACCAACTGAGCGCCCGTCAGCGAAATCCCACTCAGAACTACACAAAAGTGTGTAGTTCTGAGTGGGAATTGCAGCTTCTTAGCGGCCGTCGAATTTCGGGGGGCGTTTTTCGAGGAAGGCGGCCATCGCCTCGTGCTGATCTTCCGTGAACGACGAGAGGATCTGCGTCCGGTTCTCCATGTCGATGCCGGCCTGCAGCGAACCGATCTCGAGCTGGCTCCACGCGACTTCCTTCGTCATGCGGACGCCCCACGGGCTGTTGGCCGCGATCAGTGCCGCGGTCTCGAGCGCGGAGTCGAGCAGCTCGTCGTCGGGCACGACGCGGGTGACGAGGCCGACGTGATCGGCCTCGGCTGCGTCGATGATGCGGCCCGTCAACATCAACTCCCACGCACGGCTGGCTCCGATGAGCCGTGGGAGCATCCAGCTCACACCGATGTCGCAACCGGACAACCCGATGCGCACGAACGCCACGTTGAAACGCGCCGACGCACCCGCGATGCGAACGTCACTGCCGAGCGCCAGCGCGAGTCCGCCTCCCGCGGCCGCCCCGTTCACCGCGGCGATCACCGGAACGGGCAGCGCTCGCATCTGCGGGATCAACGACGCGATGTGCGTCTGTGTCGCAAACCCACCGGCGACTCGGCCTGCCCCTTCAGCGCCGGCCGGGGTGCCGTACCCACCGAGGTCGAGGCCGGCGCAGAAGCCACGGCCGGCACCGGTCAGTACGACGACGCGACAGCTCGCATCGGAGGCGACGGCGCCGAAGGCGGTGTGCAACTCGGTGATGAGATCGACGTTCATCGCATTGAGCTTCTCGGGCCGGTTGAGTGTCAGCAGCGTCACTCCCGGTTGCGGACTGGATACGAGAACGGTGGACATGGCGTGAGCGTAGGGTTTCGCCATCCGCGTGCTCATCGCCGACGACGAACCCGACATGCGCGTCTTGATCGCGCATGTCCTGCGCAGTGCGGACATCGAGGTGGTGGCCGAGGCTGCGAATGCCGAGGAGGCCATCGCTCTTTGGCGGGAGCACCGGCCCGACGTGATCGTGCTCGACCATCGGATGCCCCCGGTGTCAGGTCTCGACGTGGCCAAGGAGATCCTGGCTGAGGATCCCGGCCAGATCATCTTCTTGTTCACGGCGTTTGTCGACGCCGCCATCCGGTCGTCCGCCGCGACGCTCGGCATCACCACCTGCGTCGCGAAGGACCAGATGTTCGAGATCCCGGATCTCGTTCGCGCTCACTTCAACCCAGAGTGAGCGCGGCCCGCAAGGCGCGGAGATTGCCCTTCAACACGAAGACGGCGCCGGCGTCGGCAGCGCCCTTCATGATCTCTTCTTCCTCGTAGTTGGTGAACACCACGACGATGATGCCCGGATCGGTGCTGCGGATCTGACGCGCGACTTCCACGCCGTTCATGCCCGGAGGCATGCGTTCGTCGACCACGAGGACGTCCGGATGGTGGAGCCTGCAGGCTTCGAGCGCCTCTTCACCGGAACTGCACGCGGCAACGACCTCGTGACCCTCCAGGCTCAGATCGGTTCGGATGAGCTCGCGCCACTCCGCGTCGTTGTCGGCGATCACAACTCTCTTGCCGGACTCTCCCGTCATGGTCCGGCAACCGTACCCAAGCCGGAAGGTGCAAATGCCACTCGGGCGTCAGCGTTCGATGGCCTCGGCGAGGTCGGCGGCCAGATCGGAGGGCAGGACGTCGACGGGACCAACGCCCACGGGCACCACCGGGAGGGACCCGGGCTCTTCGTCGGTCGCCCGCGCCGGCAGGAATCGCGCCACGAGACCCGCAGCGATCAGGAGCACGAGAATCGCGAGCACCGCGGCGAAGTGCAGCCCCGACACGAAGCTCTCCCGGGCGGCCTCGACGAGTTGCGGCGCAAACGGCTTCGCGTCAGGCACGTTGCGGGCGATGTTGATCGCGCTGCCCACCGACTCTTTCGCTCGGTCGAGCAACACTGCGGGAACCTTGCCCGAGAGCCGAGACGTCAAGTGGTCGGAGTAGCGCGAGACGAGGATCGATCCGAAGACGGCCACGCCCATCGCGCCACCGAACTGCCGGGTCGTGTCGTTCACCGCGGAGCCGACGCCCGCCTTGGCCCTCGGCAACGCGCCCATGATCGAGTCGGTGGCCGGAGCCATGACGTTGCCCATTCCGAGGCCCATCACCATGGTGAAGGCGATCACCTGCAGGCTGCTCGACGTCGTCGTGAGCGTCGTGATGAGCGCGTACGACGTGGCGACGATCAACAAGCCCGTCGTCATGACGAGCTTGTTCCCGAAACGACGTACCCACACGCTGCTGAGCGGCGCAGCGACCATGATCGTGGCGGCTTGCGGGAGCAGGACTGCGCCGGCCTGCACCGTCGAATAGTCCAACACCAACTGCAGGTACTGCGTCATGAGGAACAGCGTGCCGAACATCGCAAAGAAGGTGATCGTGATCGCCGAACTCGCCGCGCTGAACCGCGGGTTCTGGAAGAAGTGCAGGTCGAGCATCGGACTCGAGTTGTTGAGCTCCCACACGAGAAACGCGATGAGGAGCACGATTCCGACCGCGAAGCCGGTGAGCACGCTCCCGCTCGTCCAACCGTTCGATGGTGCCTCGATGATCGCCCAGAGCAGTGCAGTGATCGCGGCGATCGACAGCACTGCTCCGAACGGGTCGAGCTTGGGTGCCGACGGATCCTGCGATTCGGGCACGAGGAAGTACCCACACACGAGCCCGAGCGCGACGATCGGCAGGTTGACGAGGAACACCGACCCCCACCAGTAGTGCGCGAGCAGCAGTCCGCCGGAGATCGGCCCAATGCCCAGGCCAACGGCGGAGACGCCGGCCCACACACCAATGGCCTTGCCTCGCTCCTGCGGGTTGGTGAACACGTTCGTCAGGATCGAAAGCGTCGACGGCATGATGAACGCGCCGCCGATGCCCATCAACGAGCGTGTCGCGATCAGCACGTTGGCCGATGTCGCGAAGGCTGACGCCGCGGAACCGATGCCGAAAACGGTCAGGCCGAAGGCCAGCGCCTTGTACCGACCGAACCGGTCGCCGAGGCTCCCCGCGGTGAGCAGGAGACCGGCGAAAACGATGACGTAGCTGTCGACGATCCACTGCAACTGGCTGGCCGACGCGCCGAGACCGCCCTGATTCTTCGTGTGGGCCAGCGTCGGAAGGGCCACGTTGAGGATCGTGTTGTCGAGCACGATCACGATGAGGCTCACGCACAGGACGAGCAACGTGAACCATCGCCGTTGCTGGACGAATGCCGGATCACGGAGCCGCTCACGCATGAACCCGTAGTTCTAACGCCCTTCGACCCATCTCCCACCGGAATCCGCCGATTACGTTGCCGACATGGTGGGGCGGAACGAGCTGACCTTCGACCGGTCGCAGTGGGCGGCGCTTCGTGCCAACACACCTCTCGATCTCGGACCCGGCGACCTTGCCGAGCTCCAAGGGATCAACGAGAGGCTCGATCTGGACGAGGTGGCCGATGTCTATCTGCCGCTCTCACGCTTGTTGAGCTTGCACGCCATCTCCACCGGCGATCGGGAGGTGGTCACGGACACGTTCCTGGGTGCATTGCCCGCGCCGCGTCCGTACGTCATCGGACTGGCGGGCAGCGTGGCGGTCGGCAAGAGCACGACCGCACGCATCTTGCAGGCGCTGTTGGCGCGCTGGCCCGCGCATCCGCAAGTGGAACTGGTCACGACCGACGGGTTCCTCTATCCGAACCGTGTGCTCGCAGAGCGAGGGCTGATGGAGCGAAAAGGCTTCCCCGAGAGCTACAACACGGGCGCGTTGGTGAAGTTCCTTGCGGCGCTCAAGGCAGGCGAGCCCGAAGTGTCCGCGCCGGTGTATTCCCACATTCGCTACGACATCCTCGAGGGTGAAGAGCAGGTCGTCCGAGAGCCCGACATCGTGCTCGTCGAAGGACTCAACGTGCTACAGACCGTCGCCGGCGTCGAGCGTCACGTGTCGGACTTCTTCGACTTCACCATCTATGTCGATGCCGAGGAAGCCGACATCGAACGCTGGTTCATCGAGCGCTTCTTCACCCTCCGTGCGACGGTGTTCGCCGATCCCGAGTCGTTCTTTCACAACTATGCAGCTCTGCCCGATGACGAGGCCGAACAACTGGCGCGGTTCGTGTGGCGGACGATCAACGGCGTGAACCTTCGAGAGGAGATCCTCCCGACAAGGGCGCGGGCGCAACTGGTGCTCGAAAAAGGCCCGGATCACCGGGTCAGGCGCGTGCGGCTCCGCCGCTAGCGCGCCACAGCGCGAGGGCGGCGCCGATCATCAGCAGCCCGAGCAGGAGCAACGAGGTGCCACCGGTGGTCGAGAGCCGTCCGGCGCTCGTGCCGGCGACCGTGGTCTTCGTTGTGGTCGGCGTCGTGGTGCTGCTCGGCGGCTTCGTCGTAGCGGTCGACCCCGGCGCGGTCGTGGCAGTGGTGGCGGTCGACCCGGTGCTGGCCGTTGTCGACGCTTGCGCACTCGAGGGCGCCGCGGACGCGCCGGACGATGACGATGATGACGATGACGATGACGATGACGATGACGATGACGAACTCGCGGGCTTCACGATTGGCTTCGTCGTCGGTGTCGCGGCGCGCGTCGTCGATGGCTTGCCGCCAAGGTCACGCGGCTGGGTGATCGCCAGCGCGACGCCCGCGACGAGGACAACGATGGCCGCGATCAGTAGGAGCGGTGCTCGTCGATTCAGTGTGACGACCTCACTGGGAACACCTCATCGGGGTAGACCTCAGCATGCCGAGAGCGGGTGACGGGAGTCGAACCCGCGTCACCAGCTTGGAAGGCTGGTGCTCTGCCATTGAGCTACACCCGCACGGGAACGGACGGGTCGACGGTAGTTGGTCGGACATCTTCCTTCGGAACGCGATGGTGGGAGTTCTCCGCTGACTGCCCATCATTACTGCTGCGCAGTCGGGGAGGGGGGATTCGAAC
>JBEEGD010000259.1:0-2788 GCA_041166685.1 Acidimicrobiaceae bacterium
CGGGCTGATCACGGTGCCCGCCGGCTACCTCGCTGATCGCTGGAACCGGTCCCGGGCGATCGGCAAGACGGTGATCGGCTGGTCGGCGCTGTCCGCCGCGGGTGCTGCGTCGGTCGGCTTCCCGATGCTCGTGGCCATGCGGTCGACGCTCGGCTTCGGCCAGGCCATCACCGAGCCCTCCGCGGCGAGCCTCATCGGCGACTACTACCCGCCGGATCAACGCGGCAAGGCGTTCTCGATCCAGCAGGTGATGTTGCTCGGCGGCACTGGACTGGGTGTGGGTCTCGGTGGTCTCATCGGCACGACGCTCGGCTGGCGACCGGCCCTCGTCATCGTGGCCATCCCCGGGTTGCTCGTCGCGCTCCTCGTGTTCCGGCTTCGCGAACCCAAGCGGGGAACGGCCGACATGATGGCTGCGAGCGGCGCCGGTGAGATCGAGGATCACGAAGGCGGTCACGCCAGCCTCTTCGAGCACGGCTTCGTGCAGTTCGTGAAGGACATGATCGACGGGCTGCGCGCCGACATGCGAACGGTCCTGAACATTCGGACGATGCGCTATGCGCTCGTCGGGGTTGCCGCATTGCTGTTCATCTCCACGGCGATCGCCGCGTGGTTACCGCAATATTACGAGCGCCACCTGCATCTTGCGGAAGGTCGCGGCGAAGGACTGTTCTTTCTGATCGTCGTCTTCGGCGGCATTCCCGGCGTCCTGCTCGGTGGTCGTCTCGCCGACAAGTACGCACCGCGCATCGAAGGCGGACGTTTGGCGCTCCCCGCGATCTTCTTGTTCTTCGGTTCGACGTGTTTCACTGGATCGTTCCTCGTGCGGGCGGATCACTACACCCTCGCCGCGGTCGGACCAGTGTTTGCGCTGCAGCTGATCGGCTTGTTCATCATCACTCTGGCCATTCCGAGCCTGCGGGCGGGACTCACCGATGCCATCCCCGCCCATCTCCGCGGAACGGGCTTCGGCGCGTTCAACCTTGTAGCGGTGATCTTCGGCCAGGCCGCGGCGCCGTTCATCATCGGCGCGATCTCCGGTTTCTACGACGACAACCTGCGCGTCGCTTTCCTCATGGTGGCGCCGATCTCCGTCATCGGTTCCGCGGTGCTCTTCCGAGCCCGCAAGTTCCTCGACGAGGACATGCAGAAGATCATGATGGCGGTGTTGGTGGCGATGCAGGAAGAGCAGGAGCGTAAGGCCGCGGAAGCCGAAAAGGCTTCGTCACCTGCAGAAACGTGACGTCGGTGGTCTGACCGTCGTTGTCCACAGGTGACCGCCTCTGACAGCCATTCTCACTTCGTTATGGCACGTAGCTGGCACGCAACCGGGAGGGTGCACATCGTGAGCCAAGCCTTCGCGCGGTTCTGGGCGAGCGGAGCAACGCCGAACGACACCCGGAACCGGCACCTTCCGCGTGTCGACAGGTCAACATGTCGGCCGAGATCCGGCGAAACGCCGGACGTGAGCCGACACCTGCGAGGTCCTCGCAACATGCGCTGCCGGGTCCAGCGCCTCGGCGTCTGGTCCTCACCAGGCATCAACCATCCGGTATCGCTCACCCGAGCGATACCGCGCGCTGCTCGAGCTCGCCGAAGTCGCGATAACGGCACATACAGGTCGTGTCGTTCGGAGTTTGGCGTATGCGGCTAGGTGTCGAGATCGATTCGGATGGTGAGCAGATCCGTGCCCATCACACGCACGATGGCGGCATTGAGTGCCCGTAACGGATGCCACCGGGCGAGTGTGCGCTGTCGTGCATAGGGATCATCGTCGTCGAGCACCTCCGCCGTGCCGGCGGTCCACACCGTTCGAATGCCTCTTCGCGCTTTGATCCGGACCCGCGGGGTGCGCGCAAGGTTGCGCACGTAGCCGGCGTCGCGGCCGTGCTCGGCCACGATCCAAAACGTGTTCCCGACGAGCCCGTTACCGACCGGTGTCCGCCGCGCCTTGCCGGTCTTGCGACCGGTGGTCTCAATCAGAGCCCAACCCAGCGGCACGACACCCAGGGCGAGCAACAGCCTCACCGGAGGATTGACGACCCAGCGCTGCAGCGGGCAGACGATGCGCCGCTTCGAGTTCGGGCTGGCGAGGGTGATCGCGACGTTGAGCGCGAGCAGAGCGGACCACCACAGCGGTCCTGGCGCCACCGCAGCGGGTGCGACGAACCACACCAGCCAACTCAGCCCTGCCAAAGCCAACGAAGCCGTGAGCAGGCGCACCACACGCGTCTTCGATCCTCCGACGTCGACCCCGCGTCGTGTACCTGCAGCAGGTGTCGCATCGCCTTGTGTTAGCCCCATGTCGAGCCCCCGTCATCAAGTTCGCATTCGTGAAGGAAACTCCTTCCGGACCCTGGCCGCGTCGAATGAAACTCACATCTCGCCGTCACAGACTCGGGCCCAGCAAGAGACAGAACCGACGCGTCGGTCCAGATCCGTCGAAAAGCAGGATGTGCGCCGACACGTTCAAGAGTTGCGGCATGCGCGAGATTGCCGGGTCTCGCCACTGTCCGCTCACTCGTCATTCGTGCGGTATCACTCACGGGCCCTACGGCTCGTTCAGGTCTGGCGAACGCTTCACGTCGACGAGCTTCACGAGGCCTGGAACCACGCAGCCCTGCGAGAGGACCCGGGTACGATCGAGCCACTGCCATGACCAAGATCAAGCGGATCCCCAGACCTCTCGAGGTCGAGCTGCTGCCTCCGTACGCGATTCGGGTCACCTTCGACGACGGCGTCGTGCGCGACGTGGACCTGGCGGGCGAGCTGTGGGGACCGATGTTCG
>JBEEGD010000260.1:0-3736 GCA_041166685.1 Acidimicrobiaceae bacterium
ACTGGAAGTAGTAGCTCAGGAAGAGGAACATCGCGAACAGTCCGGCGAAGAGCAGCAGCGAGGCGAGGTACGAGCCGCCGCGATTGCGATCGAGGACTATCCGCATCGGCAGCATCGGTTTCGCCGAACGCAACTCCACCAGCACGAAGGCGGCCAGCAGGATCAACGCGCCCCCGAGATAGCTGATGGTCGCCACCGAGAGCCAGCCGACGCCGGTCTTGGCGGCTTCGTCGAATCCGTACACAAGGGCGACCAGCCCTGCCGTGCCGAGGATCGCGCCGGGGAGGTCATATGAGCTCTTGCCCCCGGACTTGCTTTCCGTGAGCAGGATCGTGCCGGCAACCATGGCCAGAATCGCGATCGGGACGTTGATAAGCAGGCACCACCGCCACGACGCATACTCGGTCAGCGCGCCGCCCAGGATCAAGCCGATCGCGGCGCCACCGCCGGAGATGGCGCCGTAGACAGCGAATGCCCGAGAGCGTTCCTTCGCCCCGGTGAAGGTCACCGACAGCAGGGACAAGGCAGCCGGTGCGAGCAGCGCAGCGAACAGGCCCTGGATCGCCCGCGCGCCGAACAGCGTCGCGCCGTTCTGCGCCGCGCCGCCGAGAGCTGACGCCGCAGCGAACCCGAGTAGCCCGATGAGGAAGGTCCGCTTGCGGCCGACGTAGTCCGAGACCCGCCCGCCCAGCAGCAGCAGGCCACCGAACGCGAGGGTGTAGGCGGTGATCGCCCACTGCCGGTCAGCGTTGGAAAGATGCAGGGCGCGTTGCGCGGAGGGCAGCGCGATGGTCACGACGGTGCCGTCGAGCACCACCATCAGTTGAGCGAGCGCGATCACCGCCAGCGCCCACCATCGGCGACTGGGTAGCTCTTGGATCGTTCCCTCGGACGACTCGATCCGGTTCTCCTGGCCCGCTGGCTTGCCTTGGGTGGCCAGCTCGGCGTCTGAGGCCATGATCAACCCCTTCCCAGCAAGATTGGCTTCGCGGTTACGCGGCTTGAGTGACCTGTCGCAGTGGCGCCAGCGCCTGGCTCCAGGCAACGACTTCGCCGAACAGCGTGTCGAGCACCTGGGCTTGATGCGGTCCCGGCGTGAGGTCGGTGAAGTTCTCGAAGTCGGTGAACATCGACAGAGCGACGTTGGTTCGGACGTCCGCCATTTGTAACTCGCCGCCGATCAGGCGTAGGTGTTCGGCGGCTCGCGCGCCGCCGACGACGCCGTAGGAGACGACTCCCATCGCCTTGTTGTTCCACTCGGCGTAGAGGTAGTCCATCGCGTTCTTGAGCACGCCGGAGGTGGAGTGGTTGTACTCGGGGGTGACGAAGACGTACCCGTCGAAGCGCGCGATGGTGGCGGCCCACTCCTGGGTGTGTGCGTTCTGGTACTGCCCCATGTTCGGCGGCAGCGGCTCGTCCAGATGCGGGAGCGGGTAGTCGATGAGGTCGACGAGCTCGAACTCGGCATCCGAACGGTGTTGGGCCTGCTCGATCACCCAGCGGGCGACCTGTTCTCCCCGCCGGCCGGGTCGGGTGCTTCCAAGGATGACACCGATGCGGGTCATGTCAGCTTCTCCTGATTAGGGGTGGACCTGCGAGCCGGCGCCGAGGTCGAGGCGCATGGATTGCAGGACGGTGAAGGTGGTGCTGTAGGTGAAGGCCTCGACGTCGGCCGCGGCGAGCACGCCGGTGTACTTGGCGATGATCGGATCTGCGGCGTGCGCGGTGACCTCGTCCAGGTAGCCCTTCACACCGGCCCACACGTTGGCGCCGTATTTCACGAAGTACGGCGTCGGGTCGACGGCGCCGAGCGCGGCCTGGGCGTGCTCGACGATGTCGGCGACGTACTGCTGGTGCAGGGCAATGTCGTCCCGGGTGCCGAGCCGGCCGAGGTGACCGCCGATGTAGTGCGTCCAGGGGTACGACAGCGCCTTGTCCGCGGCGGCGATGTAGCCGGGGACGTCTTCGGTGAGGTTGAGGTTGTAGATCGGTACCCAGCCGGGGTTCGCGACGTCGACCAGCATCAGCGCGTCGTGGTCCGGGAAGTGGATGAAGATGTTGTCCGGTGAGTGGTTCGGTCCGTGGAAGGCGAGCTCCACGCGGTCGCCGCCGACGCTCATGGTGTAGGTGTCCTGGAAGGTGACCTCCGGCGCGGGTCGGGTCGGGTCGTTGTCACGCAGCAGCAGCCGGCGAGTGTCTTCGTGCCCGACCAGGACCACGTCGCCGCCGAAAAGGTTCGCCGCGCCGGCATGGTCCGCGTGGTGGTGCGAGTAGACCAGGTGCGTCACCGTGTTCGTGACGCCCTCGGCTGCGGCGATCTCGTCCACCGCGCGGCGCAGGTTGTGGCCGATCGTCGGTGGCGCGTCGAACAAGACGACGCCGTTGTCGGTGAGGAGGAAGGCGGACTGGTAGGTGCCGTCGGTCACCCAGAACAGATTTCGCTCCACCCGCCCGACGTGATAGCCCTGATCGTTCAACGCCGGGCCCAACGCGGACGCCGGCACCGGCGCGTAGTCGGGCAGCGTCTTGGCGGCGGCGCTGGAAGGGGTTGCGGTCATGTCTGTCCCTTTGGCATCGGCGCGACCCGGCGGGTGCGCGCGACCGGTGATACGACCAAGACGCTGTGACCAGTTTTGGCGAGCGATCCGTCTTCTCGGCGCCAGCGGTCACGTAGTTCCCGCGGTGACTCCTCTCCGCGGTGATCTCACTTTCCGCGTCAAGTCAACCGTAGGGAGATGAGGTTTCCGTGTCAAGTCATCGAGGCGCAGCTAAAGTGACTTCTGCTTCAGGGCCCGTCAATGTCCGCCACGTCCGCCACGCCGGGCCGGCCGGAACCTTCGAAGACACTTGCCGTGGCAAGCGAGGGGGTATCATCACGATGTGAGCGAGTCCGGGAGCGCCGAGCAGGTGACCGTCAACTGGCTGACGGCCGAAGAACTGCACTCCTGGCTGTCGGTCGTACGCCTGATGACGTGGCTGCCCAGGTCTATCGATCAGCAGCTCCGGCGTGACTCCGACCTCGCGATGGTCGACTACCAGGTGCTCGCCATGCTCTCGAGCGGACCGGAGCGAACGAGGCGGATGAGCATGCTGGCAGAGAATACCGACGTATCGCTCTCCCACTTGTCGCGCATCGTGAGCCGCCTCGAGCAGCGTGGACTGGTTCGCCGCGAGCCTGATCCGACCGACGGGCGCTTCACCAACGCGATCCTCACCGATCACGGATTCCAAGCACTCGCCGACGCAGCCCCCGGGCACGTCGCGCACGTCCGATCCTTGGTCATCGACGTCTTGTCGCCGGAGCAACTGCGACGACTCGGCCGCGACGCAGACCGCATCCTGTCCCGGATCGACAGGTCCGCGATCAACCGCTGCTGAGGACTGCGGCTGGCTGCTGCGCGGCTACGCCCATGCGCTAGCGGGTCGAACCAGAGATCCTGGCGGAGCCGTGGCCAAGCATGACGGAGTCAGCCTCTGCCTTGGCTCGGTTGCCGAGTTGTGCCTACCGTTGAGGCGTGCCGGATTCTGGCTTCGAGTTGGGCACCGACGGGCCAGTCACGATTGTGGTCGGGGTCGACGGCTCGGAGAGTTCGATGCGCGCGGCGGCGTACGCGGGCGGTCTGGCCAGACGGCAAGGGGGTGCACTCGTCGGCGTCTATTCCGCTGTCGCGTTGGTGGAGCCGAGAGTGGCGGGAAAGGGACCGGCGCTGAGCCCGCCGGAACCGGAGCCAAGTTT
>JBEEGD010000261.1:0-4155 GCA_041166685.1 Acidimicrobiaceae bacterium
ACGACGACGAAGAAGGTCACGGCGAACACGCCGTCCTTCCAGTTGCACGGGACGCGTCGCGACGTACGCGACTGACTCCCGTCGTCCTCCTCATGTTCGCCGGCATGTTCGCCGTCATCTGCGAGGTCACGGGAGGCGACTGGGCCAGCTTCCGACTAACCGACGACTTCGCCGAGCCCGCTGCGCTCGGGAGCCTCGCATTCGTCGCCTTCACCGTAGGGATGACATCGATGCGCTTCGGAGGCGACTGGCTGCAACTCCGGCTCGGCCACGTCGGGCTGCACCGCCTCAGCGTCGGGATAGCCACGACCGGTTTCGCGCTCGCGTCGCTGGTGCCCAACAGCACTGCGTCGATCGCCGGGTTCCTGCTCGTCGGGATCGGCGTTGCCACCTTCATGCCGAAGCTCTACGACGACGCTGCACGGCTCCCCGGGCGCCGCGGTGCCGGGATGGGCGCGATGACCGGCGGCATGCGCATTGCCTACCTGGTCACACCGGTCGCTGTCGGCGGGCTCGCGGGCACGACATCGTCGGTCGGCGACGCGATCGCTATCTTCACGCTTCCAGCGGCCATAGGCCTCGTCATCGTCACCGAGTGGAACCTGCGGCTGGTCCACGCGGCACAACAGCCATGAACGCCGACTTGATCCCGAGGTTGTTGTCCTTGCCGAAGTAGCCGAACGCGCCGTGGTACTGGCCACAATCGCTGCCCTGCGGGTGGTACTCGGACCCGTCACCCGAGTTCCCCGCGAACGCCGGAACGGCTGCTGCGATACTTGCAGGACGCGCGGGACGGTGAGTCCAGCATCAGCTGCCGCGAGACGTTGGAGCAGGACACCCTCGCGCCACACTCGCATCGCCGGCGCCTCGGCCCACGCGAACTTCACGATGAAGGCCCCATCGACGAGTGCGCTGCCCGACCAGTACTGCGGGTCTGGCTGCTCCACCTTCGGCGTGACGGTCATCGGAAGGCCGGCGAGATCCGGGGCGACGCCGGCAAGTGCGTCGCGGACTGATCGCTCGGTCGAGTCGGGTAGCCAGGTGGTCAACGCCACACGAAGAGTGTTGCGAACACGGAACCTGGCCTCAAGGATCGTTCGCGGACCCGAAGCTCGTCGGTGCCGGTCAGCCGGCATCGTTTGGGGACATCCGCGACCGACGCCATGCGCTTGCCGACACCCATACGCGACTTGGCTCGCGGTGGCATTCGACAAGGGTCAAGCCGTGGTCCTCCACAAGTTCAGGGAGGGAGTTCATGTCGTAGAAGCGGACGACGCCGGGCAGGTGTTGGTAACTCACCGCACGCAGGCGAAAGTAGAGGCTCGGCTCGGTGAGCGGCGTGGCGTCGCGGACGGGAGCGGTGATCAAGAGGTGCCCGCCCGGCCGGAGGCAGCGCCGGATCTCGGCAACGAAGGCCGCCGGACGCGGGAGGTGCTGTATGACGTTGATCGCGAGGACACCGCCAAACGACGCGTCCGCGAATCGGAGCCGCTCGCTGACGTCGTGCACTTCGAACGTCGCGTCGACCTTGTCGTTTGCGGCTCGTGTCCGCGCGACCTCGACCATGCGAGGTGACGCGTCGACGCCCACGACGTCGTAGCCGCGCCGTGCGATCGTGAGCGCGTGTGCGCCGGGTCCGCAGCCGAGATCGGCGACAGGTCCGGGCGGGTCGACCAGGTTCGTGAGCTCATCGGCGAACCGCTCGACCGTCTCACGCTGCTTTGGGTCATACCGTTGCCGCGCCCGAGCTGCGCTCTCGCGGTCGTACATGAAGCGAAAGAACCAGCGCGGGGCAGGCATGGCGAGGACGCTACGCCTGCGGAGCGACCCTCACCCGGCGGTAGGGGGCGCGCTTTCTGTTCCCACGGGTTCCCGCATGTTCGGGGCTTGGACGGCTGTGGGGCGGCAAGATCGCGGGATGCCCAACGACATCTCGATTGACGAGTCGTACGATGACTATCCGCGTATCGAGGATGCGTTCCAGCGCAGGCTCGATGAGTCGTTGCAGCCCCGAGGGCCCGAAAGCTTGTGGGAGCTCTTCGCGACACTTGCACCAACACCTGGAGCGTCCATAGTCGACGTTGGGTGCGGCGAGGGTGGCGACACGATCGAGCTCGCACGCCGGTTCGACCTGACGGTCATCGGAGTTGACCCGGTGCAGCGACA
This sequence comes from Acidimicrobiaceae bacterium, assembly GCA_041166685.1. Taxonomy (GTDB): domain Bacteria; phylum Actinomycetota; class Acidimicrobiia; order Acidimicrobiales; family JACDCH01; genus DASUCS01. The sequence continues at coordinate 2,167 of JBEEGD010000261.1, forward strand.
CGTGGACCTCGGACGAGAAAGGGCGCACGAGGCCGGCGTCGGTGACCACGTCACCTTCGAACTGGGCACGGCGGAGCGGCTGTCACTCGATGACGGCGCCGCTGACCTGATCTGGTCGAAAGAAGCGCTGATGTACGCCGACCTCAACGCGGCCTTCAATGAGTTTCGTCGCGTGTTGCGTCCGGGAGGTCGCGGTCTCGTGTACCAGGTGTTCACGGGAGCGAACATGACGGATGCAGAGGCCGAGGAATTCTGGCGGTCCGGTGGCACCGCAAAGAGCGTCCGTCCCGATGACATGGAGCACGCCATCAACGCAGCGCGCCTGTCAGTGACCGACCGCGTCGACTTCGGGAGCGAGTGGGGCGAGGCCGGGCAAGAGCGATCCGGTACACCGGGTCGACGCCTGCTCCATGCGGCGCGGTTGCTGCGCGCCCCCGGGCGCTACATCGACGAGTTCGGAGACACCGCGTACCGCATCATGATGAGTGACTGCCTCTGGCACATCTACCGGATGATCGGCAAACTCCACGGCGCCGCGTTCCTCTTCCGAGCGCCAACCGAGTGACCCGACAGTTGCCCACCGGGCACCCGGACGATGGTGCCCAGCCGGCGTTAGGAGACGCCTGTACTGCGGTCGATGCCAGACTCGCGCCGTGTCGGAGTGCCGGACGTGCGAACTCGTGAAGCGGCGAGACGAGGGCGGAGCACCTCCCTGGGATCGGATCCGCCGTACTCCGAACTGGGACGTCGTCCATGCGTTCGGCACATCGGTCGAAGGTTGGATCGTCCTCGTAGTTCGTCGCCACATCACTGCTGTCGCGGACATGAGCGCGGCCGAGGCGGCAGACCTCGGACCTCTGGTGAAGGAAGTATCGAGGGCCGTTCAAGAAGTCGTGGACTGCGACAAGACCTACGTCGTGCAGTTGGCGGAGCATCAGGATCATCCGCACGTACACGTCCATCTCATCCCGCGAGCCCGCGATCTCCCGCATGAGCATCAAGGCCCGCGTATTTTCAGTCTGCTCGGCGTCGCCGAAGATGTGGTTGTCTCCGGTGAACGGATGAACGAGATCGCACTACAGCTCGACTCTCAGCTACAGATCTAACTTGTGGTCTTACCTTGACCGGTACAGGACGGTGGCGTTGTCGAGATACCGAATGACGCCAACGCGTTGAAGACCGACATGCTGCATCACCCGCTCGCTGGCACGGTTGTCGATGTGACATTTGGCGATGACCCACCCTCGTGCGAAGCGATCGGACGCGAGTGCCATCACCCTCGAAGCCGCCTCGGTCGCTAGCCCTTGTCCCCATCGGGAGTGCTCGATCCCCCAGCCGATCTCGATGAAGTCGGTCCGCACGCAGGCCGCATTCGTTTTCGCAAGGCCGCAGTAGCCCACAAGGTCGGAGCTTGCGCGGTCCTCGAGCGCCCAGAGCGTCACGCCGATCTCATCATTGACAGCGCGACAGTTGCTAATCATGCCGGTGGCATCGTCGATCGTCCAAGGTCGACCCTGGAGATAGCGCACGAACTCCAAGTCGCTCCCCATCGCCGCGAGTGGAACCGCGTCGTCATCACGCCAAGGACGAATGAGCAGCCGTCGCGTCGATGCAATCGCATCCACAATGAAACATCGAAGCATGGACCGCCCGACCGCGACGACCTCATATTCCGTCGCCTCCATGCCGGCGCTCGAGCACTGCGCATCCGCGTCGCTCCACTCGATCACGCCATGTAGCGCTTGGACCCGGCGTTTGGTGACACGGCGGAGCGGTGTTCGGGCGTGTGTTCGGGGACGGTCCGTGGACGCGCGATACCGAGCGAATCACGGAGTCCTCGGTGCCGCAGAGATGCGAGAAGAAACGGCACATATCGCGCTTGCTCGCTACGGGAGTTCAGCGTCCAACGGAGGTCGTCGTCGGTGGTCAGATGGCACCCCCGCCGCCCGCCAAACCTCGAACGCCGCTCGAACTTCGTTGAGGCTGTCG
>JBEEGD010000262.1:0-9226 GCA_041166685.1 Acidimicrobiaceae bacterium
CGACCAAACCCGCGCCTTCGTTCACGTTGGAGGGAACGCACACCGCTCGCGCCGCCCGCATCAGCTCGCGCACTCGGGACTCCGAGACCAGGCCCTCGAATACGACTCGCCCCGGAGCTAGCCGCGCCGCCAAGGCGCGAAGCGTCGCCTCAGCCGGGCCGGTGCCCACCACGCGGAGCCGCGCCGCGGTGCCACCGCGGATCACGGCCGCGAACGCCTCGATCAGCACATCGAGGCCCTTCTCGTTCGAGAGCCGGCCTGCGCAGAGCAACTCGTCACCGGTTGGCGCGGTCCAGCACGGCTCAGGATCCGCGAAGTTCTCCACAGTCGTGACCCGCGGGAGCCCGGCCTCCCGCAGGCCCTCGGCGAGCCCGGAGGAAACCGCAATCACGACGTCGACCCGGCGCCGCACGATGGCCCGGTCGAGCTTGCCTTTGACCGACTTGGCCCACAGCATCGGGCCCAGGGTCGAGGATCCGGCTGGCCCCTCGTTGGCCCGGAGCATGCGGTAGTCGTGCACGGTCAGCACCTGCGCGACCGATCTGGGTATCCCAAGCACCGACACCGAGAGCTCTCGCACCACGTTGTGGTGATGGACCACGTCGGGCTGGAATCGCCGCGCCACGGTCGCCAGCTTCCGACGCGCCACCGGATCCCAGACGTCGCGCACCTTCGCCGGGCCCCGGTGCACGACCTCACCGGCGAAGACGGCGACCTCGTCTCCCGCCTCCCGCAGCGCGCTGGCCACGCGCGCGACATGCACCTCCGTGCCTGACCCCGGGCCGGGTGCGTGATCGTTCACCAGGAGCACCCTCACGGGAAAGATCCTCGCGCCTTGGCTCTGCGATGTCGGTCGGTGAAGCTCGCAGCCCGCTACCAGGGACTGCGACGGTGCACCAACGCAGGGAACGTCTTTGCCAGCAACCGAATGTCGAGCCAGAGCGACCAGTTCTGGATGTACGAGAGATCGAGTTTGACCATCTCTTGGTACGTGAGGCCATTGCCGCCCGTCACCTGCCAGTAACCGGTGATCCCGGGCAGCACCGAATGGCGGCGACCGTCCATGACGCTGAAGTCGTTGGCGTCCGCGGCCAGGGGGCGCGGTCCAACCAGGCTCATGTCGCCCTTCACGACGTTCCACAGTTGCGGCAGCTCGTCAATCGACAATCGGCGAATGATCGCACCCACACGCGTGACCCGGGGATCATCGAGAACCTTGAACAGCAATCCATCCGTGACGTTCTGTGCCTCGAGTGCGGTGGCGCGGTGCTCGGCGCCGACTTCCATCGAACGGAACTTGTAGATACTGAATGCCCGCCCACCCAAGCCGATGCGACGCTGCCGGAAGATGACCGGTCCGTGGTCTTCGAGCTTGATCGCCAGCGCGACGATCGCCAGCGCGGGAAGCATCAACAACAGGAGCGTCATGCTCACCGCGATGTCGAACAGTCGCTTCCCCGGCCGGATGGCCGCCCTGAGCTGCGTCGGTTTTCCGACGGGGAGGAGCGGCAACCCGCCGACTTGGGAGACCTGCCGCGGGTTGATGAAAAGGTCCGCGAGGGGCGGGAGCATCGCGATGTGCAGCTCGAGCCCGGCGCACGCCTCGAGGCATTGGACGAGTTCCGCGTGCACGTGATGCTCGGGCACGATGATGAGCTGTCCGACGTCCTCCCGCAAGATGAGCGCAGGCAGATCCGCGGGATCGGCGTGCTCGCCGAGGCCTTCACCCTGATCGTTGGACGTCGCGGGGGTGACAATGCCGACCGGCCGCAACCCGGCCTCCGGGTAGGCGGTCAGTTTCCTGACAACCGTCCGGGCGATCGCGCCTTCGCCGACCACGAGTGCAGGCCGGAGTCCGACACCCGACCGGCGCAACAGGAAAAGGCTGGTCCATGTGACCGCGTGGATGCCGATCAGAGCGGCCGCCGTCAGCACGATGAAGCGTGCGACGTTCACCGGCGATTGGCCCAGCACGCCTGACACGCCGATCAGCAGAACGGTGAACGTGGAGATCGGGCCAGCGAGGGCGGAGCAGTACCACGCGATGCCCTGCGTCTCGAGCGTCGATCGCTCCGCGTGGCTGCGACCGAGCACGAGTAGCGCCACAGCGACAACCAGCAGTGTGGCGACCGGGCCCCAGTGGAGTGTGCGAACGGCGGCCGCAACGATCACCGCGTCGACCGACACGCTCAACAGCGAACGGTCGGCTTGATGAACGCGCTCCAGAGCCCGAACCAGGCGGGGCGACCACCGCGCGGACGTTGCCGTGCCGGTCGGTTCACCGGGAAGCACCGCATCCCGCGTGATGACCTGCATGGTGTTCTCCCCAGCTCGCCCGAAGTCGACATCGGAACGAACGGACGTGGGAAAACTTGCGGTCGACAGAGTCGCGTCCTCACCCGGCGCCAAGCGCACGAAACCGCCCACGGCAGAGATTTCGACGCGGCTTCCCGGGGTTCCTGCCACCGCAGGCTCCGCGACGGCGCGACGGGCCCCCGCGGGCCCGCATTCGGCTGTTCTGTAGGGTGCCGACACGCATCGTGACCAGGGGGCAGGGTGATCGTCATCACCGGGGTGGGGCGGAGCGGCACGTCGTTTCTCGCTCGTCTCTACCGCGAGCTGGGCTTCGACCCCGGTGGGCGATGGTTACCGGCCCTGAACGCCGGTTACGAGGACGATGAGGTCGTCGAGGCCAACGAGCGGGTGGCCCATGACCTTGGGCTTCGGTTCTTGGGCGGCCCGGGGCCGCCACCGACCGGGCGTTGGGCGCAGACGATCGGGCGAATGCGGCGGATGGGCCGAGGCCGCTCCTTGGACCGCTTCGACACGATACGGCCGGACAGTGTGGCGCCCACGGCGGAGCGCCATGGCGACCGCCTCCGCGAGGTCGCGTCGAGCCACGTCGTCGTGAAGGATCCACGTTTCTGTTGGACGCTCGCGGTGTGGCTCCACGCGGGCGCGGCCATCGACCATGTCGTGCTGTCGACACGCTCGATGGACGCGGTGATCGCAAGCCGGCGCGCGGCCGGCCACCTTCGGTACCGCACCGAGGCAGCCGCAGCGAAAGAACTCACGCACGCGCTGGGCTTGTGCTTCTCCGCGATCGCGGAGCACGAGTTGGCGCACACCGTCGTGCGATTCCCGCATGTACTCGACCGGCCCGAGGAGCTCGCGGCGAGCCTGCCGTTTCCGCACCCGCTCGACGCCGCTGTCGTGATTGCCGCGGTTCGCACGGCAGGACGCCGCGACCTCGTGCACGATTGGCGGTGACATGAGCGAGCGGGGCGAGCGAATCATCAACGCAGTGCGGTTTGTCGCCGCGAAGGGGCGACGGCTCACTGGTACGACGCAGATCGCATGAGCCGAAGGTTCGAGATGACGTGCATGGTGCACCAGTGAGTCGCGCCGACTCTCCCCTCGCGGGTCGCATGGTCTTCGTTGTTGGTGCCCGACGCAGCGGCACCAACTGGCTGCAGCGCATCCTCGCGGCCCATCCCGACGCCGTTTCCGCGCCAGCGGAATCGAACTTGTTCAGCAGCGGGCTCTCGCCGCTGCAAGATCGTTTCCAGCACGGAGCGGTGCGGGCGCCAGCGGTCGGTCGCCTGTACATGGACCGAGACCGATTCCTCGACGCGTTGCGAGACTTCTGCGACGCCGCGTTCGGCGGGCTGCTCGAAGTGCTCGCCCCCGACGCCCTGTACCTGGTGGAACGAAGCCCGATGGACTCCAACGTGGTCGACCTGATCGGCGCCGTCTATCCCGACGCGACGGTCGTGCACATCATCCGCGACGGGAGGGACGTTGCGCGCTCGCTGGTCAGCCAGGAATGGGGGCCGACGTCCATGGCGGAAGCCGCGGATGAGTGGCGGCAAGCGGTTGAATCCGCGCGGAAGGCCGGCGCGGCGCTCGATCGATACCACGAAGTCCGCTACGAGGAGCTACTGGCGGACGTGGTTCAAGGGGTGCCCGCGCTCTACGAGGCGATCGGGTTCGACACGTCGGACGACGCCGTGGCCACCGCCCTTGTCGAGGCGGGAATCTCCTACAACGCGGACCCACGGTCTCCGACGCTCGCCGCGGGGAAATGGCGGGAGTCGTTCTCGGCGGAGGATCTCGACACGTTCGTTGCGGTGGCCGGCCCAACCTTGGCCGAGCTCGGCTACGACAAGCCGCCGATGGCGAAGCCATCGGCGAGCGCTCCGTCCGCGGCGGCTCCGCCGCCACGGATTCGCCGCCGGCCACCAGTGAAATCCGCAGTGCGACGGTTGGTTGGGCGCGGCCGCGTTCCGTCGACGCCCAACAGCTCGTTCTCCGCCGAAGTGCTGGAGCGATTGCGCTCTGCGAGCGAGGTACTCGATGCGGTGCTGGCCGACCTCGCCCTGAGGCGGTTCGAGGCGCTGGCGGGCCGGCTCGCCGGACCGGCGCCCGTGCAGATCCTCGGCGCCGGGCCAGACTGGCGAGAACGCGGCGACGCCGGCCGGGAACGGTTGATTGCCGAGTTGACGGACGACTCGGCGCTACGCGGGCGCCAGGTTCGTGGCGATGTGTACAGCGCGATCCCCTTGCACACGCTCATCGCGAGCTATGTAACCGACGAAGGGCAGTACCACGACCGCATACTTGTCGTCGGGATCGAGGGCGACACGTTGACCACGCTCACCTGGTATCGCTTCGAGCCGCGACAAGGGTGACGCTACCCGAGGTACGAGAACGCGTAGCTCGCCGACGGTGACCCGCTGCCGGGACACGCCAGGAAGATGTGGTGCCCGATGTAGCCGGCACCGAAACCGTCGCCGCCGATGACGAACGCCGTCCTCACCGAGTAGTTGTCGACCGGAAGCGACCACGTCTGATGGTAGGTCTTGGACGCGGACAGATTGCTCACAGTGACATCGACTGCGAGGTCGAGGTCCAGGGTGACCGGGTCGCCGGTGCACTGGCTCAACCCGTTGGAAGTACCCGAGCCGCGCAGGGTCAACGTGTAGTTGCCGCTGAAGTCCCCGGTGCAGGTTCCCGACCCACCGATCGTCCAGGTCGAGATCCCACTTGGCGACGGCTTCGCGGTCATGGACCCGTTGGCCGTGCAATCTCGGGGCAATGTGCTGCTCGCGCCGACTCCGGTCACGTCCCCCCCAATGAGGACGAAGGTGGCGACGATGAGTAGCAGCCCACCGATAACCCGATGTCGCATCGCCATCCGGCAGTTCCCCTCTTTCGCCGCCCGTCAACGCGCTCGCGCGCCACACCGGCCCGAACGTCGCGGTAATTCGACAGCCGACCCAAATGTTCCTTGTAGGCAATTGCGAAACATTTTTCGCAATTGCCGCGATCAGGCCGACTCGTCGATCTCGAAGTCGGCCTGGAGGTCGGCGACCCCGGAGACCAATGGGCGGCCCGACACATAGAAGAGCACCGGGCGGGAGTTCACCGTACGACCCTGCTTCTCGTCCCAGAGGATGCCGAGGCGCACGGTGTAGGAGCCCGTCGTGAGGCGCGCACGAAACCGCACCCGACAGGTGGTCTCCTCGCCGGCGGCAAATGAGCGGACCCCGACGAGGTAGGTGCTGTCGATGTACACGGGCACGCCCGACTCGGTAACGAGAACCAATGAAAAGGCTGGACGCTCCACCGCCGAATGGAATCGAACCGTGGCCGCCGCCTCCGCCTCTTCGCCCGCGGCGAGGTGCGCAGTCGGTTGACCGTCGCGGTCGAGGAGATCGAATCGTACGATCTCGACCGGAGCTCGACCGTCGACGAGACCGGCGTCGACGGCCGCGGACCGATCGAGGAGCTCGTGATACAGGGAGATCGCCTCGTCCGTTCCGCCCAGGAACTCGGGGCTGCCGTCGTGAACGACGAGCACCCGTTCACACAGGTTGCGGATGGCGTTCAGGTTGTGACTCACGACGAGAATCGTCGTGCCCCGAGCTTGCATTGCACGCATCCGTTCGAACGACTTGATCTGAAAGCCGATGTCACCGACGGCGAGCACCTCGTCGACCAAGAGGATGTGAGGCTCGGCGGCCACCGCGACAGAGAACCCGAGCCGGACGAACATGCCGGACGAATAGAACTTCACCGGCGTGTCGATGAACTCCGGGATCTCGGCGAACTCGATGATCGCGTCGGCTCGGTCGTCGATGTCGGCACGCGTCATCCCGAGCAACGAGCCGTTCACGTAAATGTTCTCCCGGCCCGTGAGCTCTGGATGGAAGCCCACCCCGACGGAGATGAGGGGCGCCACGCGGCCCCGCACCGAGACCCGGCCTTCAGTGGGAGCGGTGACGCCCGCCAGCATCCGTAGCAGCGTGCTCTTACCGGAGCCGTTGCGGCCGATGACCCCAACCGTTTCGCCGGCATTCACCGCGAGGTCAACGCCCCGAATTGCCCACCGTTTGCTGCGCTTGGTTCCGGGGCGGAACTTCAGCGCCCGCGTGAGCAGCATGGGCGCATCGTCGTACTTCGTGTACCGCTTGCCGACGTTCGTGAGCGTGACCAGCGGTTGCTCAGTGTCGTTGGGACTGGTCACAACAAGTCGACGAACACTCGGTCGAAACGCCGGTGCAGGATTGCGCCGAGTACGAACAACCCCACGATCCAACCGAAGGTCCATGGCAGAGCAGCCGTCCATCCCGGATCGTCGGCGCCGACCGCCGCCCGGAAAAACTCCACCATCCCGGTTGCGGGGTTGGCTTCGATGACGTGCCGTAGTACCCCATGCATCCGATCCAACGGGTAGATGACCGGAGTGCCGTACATCCATGCGAGCAACGCCGCGGCGACCACGTAGCGAACGTCGCGGAAATAGACGTGCAGCGCGGAGAGCACGAGGGCGAAACCAGCGGTGAGGGCGAGCAGTACCAGCGTGGCAGGAATCAGCAACAGCAGATGGATCCCGATACCGACGCCGCTCAGGATCACGAACACAACGAGCACGACGAGCGCCGGAATGAAGGCAAAGAAATTCGCTCCTATCACGACGAGCGGAAGGATCATTCGCGGGAAGTACACCTTTGTGGCGAGGTTCTGGCCATCGACGATGGAGGTGGCGGCCGCGTTGATCGACGAACTGAAGAACGACCACGGTGTGATCGCCGCGAACACGAACACGCCGTAAGGAACGCTGGTTTCGAATCGGATCAGCCGGCTGAACACCACCGCCAGCACGGCGGCTTGGAAAGCGGGCAGCCCGACAGCCCAAAGCAGGCCGAACGACGCTCGGCGGTAGCGAACGAAGAAGTCCTTTCGCGAGAGCATCACGATGAGATCGCGGGAGCGCCAGGAGTCCGACAGGATCTGGCGGAGCTCGGAGCGCTCACCCTCGAGCTCGAACCCCTCGACCGTCGCGCTACCCACGACGGCGCATACTACGAGGGTGGCGGACGACGCTCGGACGGCTCGTGAGCGAGTCCAGGCCTCGCCGCCCGGCGCGCGCCATCTCGTCATCGTCGTTCTCGACAGTCTGCGCTACGACGTCTGGTTGGAAGCCGCAACGCCCAACCTCGATCGGCTCGGCCCGGTCGAACGGCGTTGGAGCTACGCGTCATGGACGTCGCCCTCGCATTTCAATCTGCTCACGGGTCTGCCGCCGCACACGAGCCCGAAGCACGTGTACGCGTCGCTGCTCTATCGAGACGAGTACGAGCGCTACACCGATCGCCTCCGCGTGCCGAGAGTCGACTTGGCAGGATTGCTGCCCGAACTGTGGTTGCCGACGTTCCTGCGCGATCAGCTGGGGTACCGAACAGGTGCGCTCGTGTCGATGCCCGTACTAAACGCGGCCACTGGTCTGAACCGGGGTTTCGATCACTACGAACTCATGCCGCGGCATGACGACTTCGGCGCCATGGTGGACCGTCTCGATCTCGGCGGCGACCGGCCGTGGTTCTGGCTGCTCAACGTGGGTGAGACCCACTATCCGTACACCGTGGCGGGTGAGCCCGCGCCCGATCTGCCCGTGCTGCATGGCGTCCACGGCGTCGTCCGGGCCCTTGGCAACGACCGCGCCAGCGACTCTCGCTTCGACCCCGACGTCGTCACCGAGCTCCGACAGCGACAGGTCCGCGCGCTCGAACACGTGGACGGAACGTTCGGTCAGTTGTTTCGTCGCCTGCCCGCCGACACGTGGTTGATGGTGACATCCGATCACGGTGAGCTCTTCGGTGAAGACGGCTACTTCGGCCATGGCCCCGTCAACCACGAGAAGGTCTTCGAAGTCCCGTTCGTCGAAGGCATCAACCCCGGGATCGACGCGGACACCGACCGCGGTCACAAGTAACCGAGCAGGCGCATACGCTCCTCGAGCGCGCGGGTCGTCGAGTCGGCGTGCGCGTCGGCGCCGCGTGCTCGGCCCGTCGATGGTGACAGCGGCTCGGCCGCGTCGAGGACGGTCTGGAGTCGCTTCACGTTGTCGGGGTGCGAGGCCGCTACGTCCCGTGCCTCGAGAGGATCGGCGCTCATGTCATACAGACGCTGGCGACCGGACTCGCGTACGAGCTTGAAACTGCCGTCGGTCACGCACGCAATCGGGCTGGCGAGTCGGTCGACCACAGGCGATGGCAGGTTCCAGGCCGCCACGAGGCGCTCGCGCGCTTCGTCGTCCCACGTGGCCAGGCCGTCGGTTTGGGCGACGGCCGGCCCGTGTCCCACGTCGCTCCACGGATGGTCGTCGATGCCGAGCAGGCTCGCCACGAGCGCCGGCAAGCGCACCAGCGAGAACGGCCCGTCCCCGAGGTCCGCCTTGTCCGGTCCCGCGACGACGAACGGCACTCGGATGAGCCGGTCGTCCACCGACAGCAGGTGCCCCACGAGATGCCCCTCGCCAAAGTTCTCGCCGTGGTCAGAGGTGACGACGATCACGGTGTCCGCCAAACGGCCGGACCGATCGAGGTCGTCCACGAGATCGCCCACCCAGCGGTCCATCGAACTGACCGACCGGTTGTAGAGGTGGTGCATGCGCTCGAGGGCCGTCGCGGGGACATCGAGCTCGCCGGTGCACACGCGCGCGCGGGCGTCGTGGGTCTGCCAGCGAGCCGCGTCCGCGCCCGCACGCCAGCGCCCCACCACACCCAAGTCGTTCCACGGCCGAGGAGGGAGGTACGGCGAATGGCACTCCATGAGGTTGACAAACCAAAAGAACGGCCGGTCGGACGGAGCCGACGCGAGTAGCGAGCGAACCGCGGCGCGGGCCTTTGCCATCCCGTCATCGGTGGTCGCTCGCACTGCG
>JBEEGD010000263.1:0-8345 GCA_041166685.1 Acidimicrobiaceae bacterium
GCACACTGTCCTCGGGGTGTACGTACACAAGAGGTGGTACGTCGCCACCACGCGCTTGGAGGACATCGGCGACCGTGCGGCCCTCACTCCGCAAGAACCCGTAGCCGGCCATCCAGTCATCGTCGAAGACCCTGGAGAGGTAACCGCGCCCGGAGTCGGGGATGAGGACGACGACGAGATCGTCGGCGGCGAGTGTTCTGCCGATCTCGAGCGCGGCGGCGACGGCGGTACCTCCGGAACCGCCGATGAGGATGCCCTCTTCGGCCGTGACACGGCGGGCCATCAGAAAGCTGTCCTCGTCGCTGATGGCAACGACCTGGTCCACGAGCGAGCGGTCATAGGTGGTCGGCCAGAAGTCCTCACCGATGCCTTCCACGAGATACGGCCGCCCCGATCCACCCGAGTACACCGAGCCCGCCGGATCGGCGCCGACGATCTGTACGGCCGGGTTCTGCGCCTTCAGGTAGCGCGCCACGCCGGTGATCGTGCCGCCGGTGCCGACGCCGGCGACGAAGTGGGTGATCCGGCCGGCGGTTTGGCGCCACAGCTCCGGACCGGTCGAATGCTCGTGCGCCCACGGGTTCCACTCGTTGCCGTACTGATTCGGCCGGAACGCGCCCGGCGTTTCACGGACCAGTCGTTCAGCGACCGAGTAATACGACTGGGGATCATCAGGCTCGACCGCGACGGGACAGACCACGACCTCGGCCCCATAGGCCCGCAGCAACCCAACCTTCTCCGGCGCGACTTTGTCGGTCATCACGAAGACACACCGGTACCCACGTTGGGCGGCCACGATCGCCAAGCCGACGCCGGTGTTGCCCGACGTCGGCTCGATGATGGTGCCCCCAGGTCCGAGCAGACCATCACGTTCCGCTGCATCGATCATCGCCACCGCCGGACGGTCCTTGACGCTGCCGCCCGGGTTCGTCGTCTCGAGTTTGGCCACGATCTGGCAGCGCAAACCCTCGCTCACGCGACGGAGACGGACGAGAGGAGTGTTGCCGATCAGATCAAGGAGGGAATCGGCGATCTCCGGCTCATCCGGCAACTCCATCATCGCGACGGCGCCCTTTCAGCCGGCCTGACGAACACCACGGGACGCTACCGGAGGTCGACAGGACATCTAGGCCGACAGGGCCTCCGCCAACGACCGACGCTCCCGCTGGTAGAACGCGACGTTCACGCGAAGGCGTTCGAGGTGCTGGTCCATCGTCTTCGTTGCTTGCGGGACCGGGTGCTCGGCGAAGAACCGCTCTACGTCGTCGGCGACCTCGATGAGCCACCGCACACCCTCGGCCATGCGAACAACCGTGCTCGACGGGAATCGCTCGAGCAGCACCGGCCAGTTCTTGCGCACGAACTCCCAAGCCACCGGACCATGGGTGCGATTGTTCAACGCTCGGCCCAGAAGGAACGGTGCGTTCTGGGTGCGCACCTCGGTGAGGCTGAGGTCGAGCATTGCGCGGAAGGCGCTGTCGTCGTGAAAGCGAGCCAGGGCGTAGAGATAGCGCAACTCCTCCTGCGGGTTGTTGCACTCGCGCCACCGCTCGACGAAGGCGTCGAACTCGTCGCGGGTGCCGCTCTCAGCGATCACCGTGATGGCGGCCGCAACCAACTCAGGGTCGCTGTCCCCGGGGTTCTTCAGGTACGCGTCATGGAGCGCGCGCGCGCGGACCCGCACGTCGTCGTCCGCGCCGATTGTGCCCAAGAGCTCGAACAGTGCGGCGCGTCGTTGGCGATCGACGTCGTCCTCGCCGTCCGTCGTCGTCCATCCCATGCGATGAAGGGCGGGCGCGGTCAGTGCCCGCACCATCGCCTGCAACCGGGGTCGAGCGTCGTCGTCGACCAGCCGATCGAGCGCGTTGAAGGCCGCCGAGAGGCGTTGCCACACTGAGAGCTCAGTGTCGTCACCGAAGCTGCGGGCGAACTCGCAGAATTCGGCCGCGGTCGTCGCACCGGCCAGAGTGAACGCGAACTCGTGGTCGACGAGGTTGTAGCGCTCCAAGGGTGACAGCTCTCCCACGTGCGCGGCGACAGCGCGACGGAGCTCGCCCACATACCGGACGCGGTAGAAGCCCCAGCCGCCGGTGTCGACATGGACCCATTCGACGTCGGGCGGCAACTCCACATCTTGTTCTCGGCCGGTCAGCAGCACCCTGTCCGGGATGCGCTCGCCGTGACGCTGATACGTGAAAACGACCGGCACGGACCACAACGTCGGTTCGTCGTCGCCGCCCGTCGAGTCCGGCGCGTAGTGAAACCGTTCCTGGCGGAGCCGCAACGTCCGCGGCCCGACGAGCTCGGCCTCGATCACCGGGTAGCCGCCTTGGAAGATCCAGGTGTCCATCACCTGGCGCACGGGCTCTCCGCTCGATGCCTCGATTGCGTCCCAAAGATCGGTCGTCTCGGTGTTCGCGAACTGGTGCGCGGTGAGGTAGTGGCGGATGCCGTCGCGGAACTCGTCCTCACCGAGGTACTGCTCGAGCATGCGGAGGACGGCCGCGCCCTTCTGATACGTCAGGACATCGAACATCCCCTCGGCTTCCTTCGGGGACACGACCTCGAATTCGATCGGACGCGTGCTCGACAGCGAATCGATGTCGAACGCCGCGGTGCGTGACAGTCCGAAGTTCGTCCACACGTTCCACTCCGGACGAAAAGCGTCGGTGCACTTCTTCTCCATGAAGGTCGCGAACGCTTCGTTCAGCCAGATGCCGTTCCACCACTTCATCGTGACGAGATCGCCGAACCACATGTGGGCCAGCTCGTGGTGGATCACGTCCGTCACGTTCTGCAGCTCGGGGTGGGTGGCGCGCGCCGGATCGATGAGCAGGAGTACCTCGCGGAACGTGATGCATCCGAGGTTCTCCATCGCCCCGAACGCGAAGTCGGGCACGGCCACGAGGTCGACCTTGTCGCCGGGATACACGATGCCGTAGTAGTCGGCGAAGAACCGCAGCCCGAATGACGCGCTCTCCAGTGCGAACGACGTGAGGTGGGCCTTGCCGGGCTGATGGGCGACGCGCAGAGGTGTGTGGTTCACATCGATCGGGTGCGTGAGATCGAGTGGTCCGATCACGAAGGCCACCAGGTAGGTGGACATCTTCATCGTGTCGGCGAAGACGACTCGTCGACGTCCATCGCCCAAGGGCTCGTTGGAGAGCTCGCCCGCGTTGGACAACGCGCACAGGTGCTCGGGCACGATGAGCGTGATCGAGAACACCGCCTTGTGCTCTGGTTCGTCCCAGCACGGAAACGCCTCGCGTGCGTGCGTGGCTTCGAACTGGGTGACCGCGATCGCGTGGTCTTCACCGGCGTCATCGGTGAACGTCGACCGGTAGAACCCGACGAGCTTGTCGTTCAGTTCGCCGCGGAACCGTGCGTGCAGCAGCCACGCGCCGGGATCGGCGACAGCATCGAGCGTCAGCCGAACGCGTTCGGTGCTCTCCTCGATGGTCACCGTCGCATGGCGCCGCTCGCTGCCAGTGGGATCGGCAGGCGGGCCGGCCTCGCTCACTCGATCGATCCACGCCTCCTCGATCTCGAGCTTGACGGCATTGAGCACGATCTCGGAGATCGGTGCGCGGACTTCGATCGCCACCGCCTCCTCACCGGCGAACGTGGCGTTCGCGATGTCGGGTTCGATGGTGAGGACGTACCGGGACGGGACGACCGTGCGCGGGAGGCGGTACGCGTCTGCGTCGGGCACGGGCCAGGAGGCTACCGGGGTCATCTCCGCGCCCGCGATCCCGGTGAACTCGAGGCAATAGGGGCCGGTAACCGGCCCCTATTGCCTCGAGAACTCGCTTCGGACCCTAGATTCGCGGCTGTGCCGCCGACCTATGACGTCCTGTCCATTGGCAACGCCATCGTCGACGTGATCAGCCACGCCAACGACGACTTCCTGATTCGTCACGACCTCAGGAAAGACTCGATGCAGCTGGTCGACGCGGACCGGGCTGACGCCCTGTATGCCTCGATGGGTCCGACCATCGAGACCTCGGGGGGCTCTGTCGCGAACACGGCGGTGGGCGTGGCTGCTCTCGGCGGGCGAGCGGCGTTCATCGGCAAGGTCCGTGACGACCAACTGGGCGGCGTCTACGTCCACGACATCCGCGCCGCGGGGGTGGACTTCGACGTACCGCCGGCAACGCACGGGCTGCCCACGGGGCGATCCCTGATCATTGTCACGCCCGATGCGCACCGCACGATGAGCACGTCGCTCGGCATCGCCAGCTCGATCACCAGCAACGACATCGATCCCGAACGGGTGAGCGATGCGCGTGTCACGTACTGCGAGGGCTACCTGTGGGACATGGAGCCGACCAAGGCTGCCATCCGCAAGGCGATGACGGTCACGCGCGATGCCGGAAACAAGGTGGCACTCACCCTGAGCGACAGCTCGTGCGTCGAGCGGCATCGCGAGGAGTTCCGGGAGTTGGTGGCGACGTCGGTCGACATCCTCTTCGCCAACGACGCCGAGATTCGTTCGCTGTACGAGGTCGATCAGTTCGACGACGCGCTGCAGCAGGTGCGGGCAGAGTGCGAGCTCGCGTTCCTCACCCGAGCCGCGTCGGGCGCAGTCGTGGTGCGCGGTGATGCCGTGCACATCGTGTCGGCCGAGCCGCAGGGGCCGGTGGTCGACACCACCGGAGCGGGCGACCAGTTCGCCGCCGGGGTGTTGTACGGCATCACTCGCGGCGCCGATCTGCAGACGTGTGCCCGTCTCGGGTCACGGTGCGCCGGCGAGGTCATCTCCCACGTCGGCCCTCGTCCGCACAAAGACTTGAAGGCCCTGGTCACGCCGCTTCTCGGCGAGTAGCGCCGGGTCCCGCCGGTTCACCAGGCGGCGATGATCGCCGCGAGGTCCTCCGGTTTCCGGGCGGGCTCGCGGCGAGGCCTCCGTCGGCGCCGGACTCGAGGCGGCCGCTCTCCAGCAGGTGCCCGCCTCCTCCGAGTTCTCGGGACGTGGGTACACATCCTCCGGCCGCAAAGGGCGCACCGAGGCCACATCGGCGCATTGGCGTACCCGCAGCGCGCGCAGTGGGGGATCGAGCGCATCGGCCTCCGGTCGGTGTGTAGTGCGTCGTGACTAGTCATCGGCGGTGAGATGTCCCGCTTGAGCAAATTCTCGAGCGTGTGGGACGAGTCCGACAGGGATTGCCACCTGCGGTAATAACCGTTATCGTGGCTTTGATGTCCCTGCCGGAGCCCTCTGTTTCCGACCACGCGGTCGACGTCACGCGTGAGCGGCTCATCGACGCCGCAGCCCAGGTCTTCGCCGAGAAGGGCTACGACCGGGCCGGCGTGCAGGAGATCTCCCGTCGGGCCGGGCTCACCACCGGAGCGATCTATGGCCGGTTCGCCGGCAAGGCCGAGCTGCTGCAAGCGGCCATCGATTCCCGGACGACCGACGAGCTCGATGAGCTGTTCACCTCGCACGCGTTCGAGGGGCACGCCACCGACATCCTCAAGGTGGTGGGCGCCCACCTGGTGAGTCCGTCACCTGATCGCGAGCACGACGGCGCCGAGGGCGCCCTGCTGCTTGAAGCCTTCGTGGCGGCCCGGCGCGACGACGAGGTGCGCGATTCCATTCTGAAGGTGCTCGGAGAACGCTCCGGGTTGCTGGCCGCGCTCGTCGAAACCGCCAAGGCTGACGGGTCTGTCGACCCCGACCTCGACACCGAATCCGTGGTCGCCTTCTGTCACGCAGTCGGCCTCGGCTTTCTCATCTACGACGCCATTTCGCACGCGCTGCCGCAGCCGCAGCCGTGGGAGCAACTGATCACCCGGCTGGTGGCCGCACTGGCGCCAGCCGACCGACCCAAAGGGGAGTAACCCAGATCATGTCTGCGACGAACGAAGAGATCCTCGGCCGGGCCGACGCCAACGACCTCGAGGCGATCCTCAGCATCACGAACGACGACATGGACTCCGTCATCCATGCGGTGAAGGACAACGCCGACGCGATCTTCACGTGGGACTACGAGAAGGGCCAGCGCCCCGCGCTGAACAAGCTGTACGAGAAGGCGAAGACGTCGCAATGGAACGGCGAGACCGACCTGCCCTGGGACACCGACGTCGACATCGAGAAAGTCATCGCCCAGACGCCGGTCGATCCCGACAACGATCCGGTCTTGATTGCGGCTCGGAGGCCGGGTGCACCCTTGGGGAACTGGGGCGACGCCGAGTTCACCAAGCTCAAGATGGAGATGCAGAACTGGACGTTGAGCCAGTTCATGCACGGCGAGCAAGGCGCGCTGCTGTGTACAGCGAAGATCGTCGAGACGGTGCCGTGGATCGACGCGAAGTACTACGCGTCGACGCAGGTGATGGACGAAGCCCGCCACGTGGAGGTGTTCGCCAAGTACCTCGACACCAAGCTGACCGGGCACTACCCGATCAACGCCCACCTACGGATGCTGCTCGACGACATCATCAACGACAGCCGTTGGGACATGACCTACCTCGGCATGCAGATCATGGTCGAGGGTCTCGCGTTGGCGGCGTTCGGGTTCCTGCACATGCTCACCGAGGAGCCGCTCCTCAAGCAGCTCCTGCGCTACGTCATGTCCGACGAAGCCCGTCACGTTGCCTTCGGTGTGCTGTCGCTGAAGGAGCACTACGAAGGGCTCACCGACGCCGAGATGCTCGAGCGTCAGCAGTTCGCCTTCGAAGCCGCCGTTCGGATGCGCGATCGCTTCCTTCAGCAGGAGGTGTGGGAGCGCATGGGCGTCGATGTACGCACCATGGTCAAGCTGCAGCTCGAACACGAGGGCAACAAGAACGACGACCCGTTCCAGCAGCTGCTCTTTTCGAAGATCGTGCCGAACTGCAAGAAGCTCGGTCTGCTCGATCGCAACAACGGCTGGCTGCGCAACAAGTTCAGCGAGATCAACGTCATCCAGTTCGAGGACTGGGCGGACACGGGCGACGAGTACGAGTCCCTCGATGAGGTCGCCAAGGATCGCGCGGTCGCCGAAACCGCCTAGGGCTCGTCACGAGCTGTAGAGCTGCACCCGGGCGTCACGGCATTTCTCGGAGCGCTCGAGCGCGCGCTTCAACTCGTTGTTCTGATTGAGCGGGGCGAGTCCGGACACCGCTTCAGCGACACCATCCGTGAGCGCCTGTAGGTCGCTCTTCAGCTTGTTGTTCTCGTCCTGCGTCGCCTTGTTCACGTCGAAGGCATCGACCTTGGCGCGGGCTTTGCTCAACAGATCGCGCAGCTTCGAGAGGGCGTCGACGAGGGACCGCTTGACCTCTTCGCCGTTCTCGATCGTCGGTGCCGCTCCAGTGCTGATGCCGCTCGCAAGTGCGGACGTCGCCTTGTCCGCGTCATTCAGAGACGTGCTGAGTGTCTTGAGCGTTTGCTGAGCGCCAGCCGTGTCGGTCGATGCGGTCTGGCCGATCGCCTGAAGGTCGGTGAAGGCTTTGCGCGCCGATTTCGCCCACGTCGCGAGGTCGACACAGGTCGCATCGGCGAAGGTCGCAGCATTGGCGCCCGACGAACGCGCGCCACCACAGCCGGTGATGACGGCGGCCGCGAGCGCGGCCGCAACGAAGAGCCGACCGAGCCGCATCAACCGACTTGATCGCGGCCGCGGGCCATGACGGCCTCGCGTCGCTTCTCCACATCGGACCCGCCACCCTGCTGCATCCACTCGCGAGACGTGCGTACCTCGAGATCCCACCATTCGTCGGCAGTCGTGAGCGAGCCGCGGTCGTAGGTGGCGAGGATCTGGCGTACGCCCGCCTGGTCGTTGGAAACGATGTCGGCCGCGAGTTGGCGGCAGAACGGCATCAGCTCTTCGTGGGGCACCACGTGGTTCACGAGCCCCCAGGTGAGCGCGGTCTGCGCATCGAGGAAGTTGCCAGTGGCGCTCAACTCGCGAGCACGGCGTACGCCGACCGCTTCGGCCAGCAACACCGTCAAGCCCCAGCCCGGTTGGATGCCAACCCGCGAGTGGGTGTCGGCGAACCGCGCCCGGTCGGACGCGATGAGGAAGTCACAGGCGAGCGCCAGCTCGAAGCCCCCGGTGATGGCCACACCGTTGATCGCACCGATGAGCGGCTTCGCCGTGGGCGCAAGCGGCCCGCGCCGATCGGTGGGCGGCGCCGCCATCTCGGTGTTGCCGCTGCGAGCCCCGAGTTCCTTCAGATCGATGCCGGCACTGAAGGCAGGATCGGTGCCCGTGAGGATGAGCACGTCGACGTCGTCACGCTCGTCGCATTCCGTCACCACCCGCGGCAGGATGCGAAGGACCTCGGTCGACAACGCGTTGCGAGCCTCCGGTCGGTTCAGGGTGATCGTGGCGACGCGGTCGTTGACGTCGACCAGCACT
>JBEEGD010000264.1:0-9114 GCA_041166685.1 Acidimicrobiaceae bacterium
ATGGGATCCTAACGACGGCGGCGCAGCCGCCGTCCGAGGAGGTGGGCGGCGGGGATGAGTGGTCAGCCTAGGCAGTGGCCTTCAGCAACCCGTAAAGGATGGAGTCCACCAGCGCCTGCCAGCTCGCTTCGATGATGTTTTCACTGACACCGATCGTCGACCACGACTGCTCGCCGTTGGTGGAGTCGAGAAGCACGCGGGTGACCGCACCCGTGCCCTTCTGGGTGTCGAGCACGCGCACCTTGTAGTCGGTGAGATGCAGATGGGCGAGCTCGGGGTAGCGATCACCGATGGCGGTACGCAGCGCGGTGTCGAGCGCGTTGACCGGCCCGTTGCCCTCGCCGGTGGCGATGATGCGCTCGTCGCCAACCCACAGCTTGATGGTCGCTTCGGTGGTGAACTCGCCCGACGCGGTGTGGTCGATCTGCACCCGGAACGACTCGAGCCGGAAGAACGGCTGCTCCCATCCTCCGGCGCCGCGCATCAGAAGCTCGAGCGAGCCGTCGGCGGCCTCGAAGTGGTACCCCTTGTGCTCGAGCTCCTTCAGCTGCCCGACCACGTGATTGAGCGCGGGCCCGTCGAGGTCGAGCCCGAGTTCCTTCGCCTTCATCTCCAGTGTCGACTTGCCCGCCAGTTCGGACACCACGAAACGGGTGCCGTTGCCGACCGAGTTGGGGTCGACGTGTTCGTAGGCGTCGGGACGACGGGCGATGGCCGACACGTGCAAGCCTGCCTTGTGCGCGAACGCCGATGAGCCGACGTACGGCTGCTGCGGGTCGGGCGTGACGTTGACGAGCTCAGCGATGTGATGCGACACCGCCATCAGCCGCTCCATGCGGCCGTCGGGCAACGTCGAGACACCCATTTTCAGGGTGAGGTCGGCGATGACGGTCGTCAGATTGCAGTTGCCGGTGCGCTCGCCGTAGCCGTTGATCGTTCCTTGCACCTGTGTGGCGCCGCCGAGCACGCCGGCGAGGCCGTTGGCCACCCCACACCCGGTGTCGTCGTGGGCATGAATGCCGATCGCGACGTCGTCACGGAAGTGCGACGAGACCTCACCCACGATCCGTTGGACCTCATGCGGCAACGAGCCCCCGTTCGTGTCGCAGAGCACGAGACACGAACAGCCCTTCTCGGCGGCAGCTTCGAGTACACGCAACGCGAACTCGGGATTGCGCTTGTAGCCGTCGAAGAAGTGCTCGGCGTCGTAGAACACCCTGAGCCCATGGCCGTGGAGAAACTCGACCGAGTCGGCGACCATGGCCACGCCCTCGTCGAGAGTGGTGCGGAGCGCCTCGGTCACGTGGTAGTCCCACGCCTTGCCGACGATGCACACCGTCGAGGTGTTTGCCTTGACCAGATTGCGCAGCGTGTCGTCGTCGTCGACCTTGCCCTTGATTCGACGGGTCGATCCGAAGGCCACCATCGTCGACGTGGTGAGATCGAGCTCCGTCTGGGCGCGCTGGAAGAACTCGTCGTCCTTCGGATTGGCGCCCGGATACCCGCCCTCGATGTAGTGCACCCCGAGATGGTCGAGCTGCTCGGCGATGCGGAGCTTGTCGTCGACGGTGAGCGAGATGCCTTCGAGCTGCGACCCGTCGCGCAACGTCGTGTCGAAGATCTCGACGGACTCCGGAAGCGTTACCTCATTCGTGGACATGCTCAACCCATTCCTTGTAACGATCGACTTCTCCTCGGACAGCCCGCCCGTACTCCTGGGCAATCGCGGTGGTCATCGGACCGGGGCACGGAATGACCCGGTCGTCGACCGAGTTCACCGCGCTGACCTCGGCGGCGGTGCCGCACACGAACATCTCTTCTGCGATGTAGAGGTCGCTGCGGGTGAGCTCGCCGATGCGGACCTCATACCCGTGATCGCGCGCGATCGCCATCACCGAGCTCTGCGTGATGCCCTCGAGCGCGCCGGCGACGAGCGGTGGAGTGATGAGGGCGCCGTGACGGGCGACGAAGATGTTCTCGCCGGTGCACTCGGAGACTTCGCCCTGCCGATTGAGCATGATCGCCTCGTCGTAGCCCGCCTTGAGCGCCTCGACCTTGGCGAGCGAGGAGTTGACGTAGTTGCCCGTGGTCTTCGACGCGGGCGGCATCGTGTTGTGGTCATGACGCGTCCACGAACTGATCTTCATGCGCACGCCCTTGGTGACAGCGTCGTCTCCGAGGTACGCGCCCCACGGCCAGCAGGCGATCGCGACGTCGACCGAGCACGGCAACGTGTTCAGACCCATCTCGCCGTAGCCGAAGTAGGCAATCGGACGGATGTAACACGATGGCAAGCCAGTCGACCGAACCGTGAGCTTCACCGCGTCGATCAACTCGTCGACCGAGTAAGGAAGGTCCATCATCATGATTCGAGCCGAGTTGTGCAGGCGCTCGATGTGGTCCGTGAGGCGAAACACGGCCGCGCCGCGCGCCGTCTCGTAGGCACGAATGCCCTCGAACACGCCCATGCCGTAGTGCAGGGTGTGCGTGAGCACGTGCACCTTGGCCTCGTCCCACGGGATGAGCTCACCGTTCATCCAGATCTTCTCGGTGGGGGTAATGGGCATGTCCGCTCCTAGACGCGCGCGGCGACGGCGTCGCCGACCTGTTGAGTTGTACCTGCGGGAGCCGACTCATCGGCGCACGCCTTGCGAACCCGGGCAGCGGCATCGGCCTCGCCCAGGAAGTCGAGCATCATCGCCGCGCTGAGGATCGCGGCCATCGGGTTGGCCTTGCCCGTGCCCGCGATGTCCGGCGCCGAGCCGTGGACGGGCTCGAACATCGAGGGGCCGGTGCGGTCGGGGTTGAGGTTTCCTGAGGCGGCGAATCCGATCCCGCCGGAGACGGCGCCGCCGAGGTCGGTGAGGATGTCGCCGAAAAGGTTGTCGGTGACGATCACGTCGTATTGCTGCGGCGACTGCACGAAGTAGATACACGCCGCGTCGACGTGGTTGTACGCCGTCTGCACATCGGGGTAGTCCGGGGCAACGATGTCGAATGTTCGTTGCCAGAGGTCGCCGGCAAACGTGAGCACGTTGGTCTTGTGCACCAACGTCAGGTGCTTGCGGGGCCGGCTCTGTGCGAGTTCGAACGAGTAGCGCACACAGCGCTCGACGCCGAAACGAGTGTTGACCGAACCTTGCGTGGCGATCTCGTGGGCGGTGCCCTTGCGCAGAAAGCCGCCCTCCCCCGCGTAGGTCCCCTCGGTGTTCTCGCGGATCACGATGAAGTCGATGTCGCTCTCGGGATGGACGAACGGCCGCTGGTTCACGTAGAGGTCGAGGTCGAAGCGCATCTTGAGCAGCAGGCCCCGCTCGATCACCCCGGGTGGCACTTCCGGCGTGCCGACCGCGCCGAGGAGCAAGGCGTCGAGGCCACGCCACTCGTCCACGATCTCATCGGTGAGGACGGTGCCGTCCTTCACGTAACGGGCGCCGCCGAGGTCGTAGTCCACCGTGTCGAGGGTGACACCGGAGGCGCGAACGACCTTCAGCGCCTCGGCGACGACCTCGGGACCGATGCCGTCACCACCGATGACTCCAATCTTGTGGGGCACGCTTGAAAGTCTCCCAGAAAACGAGAAACCGCCCGCCGAGGCGGACGGTTACAAGCGCACGCGAGCGGTCGCGTGCGCTACGGAATGATGATGATGACGGTGGTCAGACGACGCCGTGGTGAACGGTGTGCCGTGTAATGGCTCCCTCGCATCGCCCGTAAGTGTGGCCACGTGAGCCAGGCCCGTCAACCTCGATAGCTTGTGGCTCATGGCCGAGACGCAGCATCTTTCGCGGGCCGCCTTCGACCGCCTCCAAGAGGAACTGCAACAACTCAGTACCAAGGGACGGGTCGAGATCGCCCGCAAGATCGAAACCGCCCGCGAGATGGGCGACCTCTCCGAGAACGGCGACTATCACGCCGCCAAGGAGGAGCAGGGAAAGATGGAGGGCCGCATCCGCCACCTCGAGGCCCTCATCAAGAACGCCGAGATCGTCGAGGCGGGCGTCAGCGACGTGGTCACGACCGGCGCCATCGTTGGGATCAAATACGAAGGCGACGACGACGCCGAGCGCTACCTCATCGGTTCGATCGAGGAGCGCCACGACGATCTCGAGGTCATCTCACCCGGTTCGCCGCTCGGTAAAGCGTTGCTCGGACACAAGATTGGCGACATCGTCGACTTCGAAGCGCCGGCACGCGTTTTGAAAGTCGAGATCGTTACGATCGAGGAGTGAGTGAGCGCAGCGAGCAAGCCCTGCAGGTGAGCGAGCGCCAGCGAGCCGGCTGCGATGGGGCGTGGGGGCGCAGCCCCCACCGTGTGAAACGGTGAGTACCCAGGCGCACGCATCACTCGTGGCGCCGCCCTCGTTCGTCCCTGCCGGACGCTTCGTCGAACTTCCCGGTCGCGGCACCACGTTCATCCGTGAGGCTGCCGGTCCGCCGGGCGCACCAACGCTCGTGCTCTTGCACGGACTCTCCGCGACCGGTGGGCTCAACTGGCTGTGGTGCTTCGAGCCGTTGTCCGCGCGATACCGCGTCATCGCGATCGACCATCGCGGTCACGGGCACGGCATGCGCACTCGGCGGTTCCGGCTCTCTGACTGTGCCGACGATGTTGCGGCACTGGCGGACGTACTCCGCATCCACCAACTGACGGCGGTGGGTTACTCGATGGGCGGGCCCATCGCCCAACTCTTGTGGCACCGGCATCGTTCGCTCGTGAACGGTCTGGTGTTGTGCGCGACCTCACGCAACTTCCGTAGCCAGCGCTCGCAGTTGGCGTTCTCGCTGATGCCGTTCATCACCGCGGCACTGCGGTCGACCCCAGGCGTGGCACGCCGAGCCGTGATGTCCCGGATCCTCGAGCAGCGCATGGCGGGCATTCCCGCCCGCGAGTGGGTCATGGACGAGCTGCAGGGCAGCGACCCCGCGGCCATCGCCGAGGCCGCAGCTGCGATCGGCCGCTTCTCTTCTCATGACTGGATCGGCGAGGTCGACGTGCCGGCCGCAGTGGTGGTGACCGAACAAGATCGGCTGGTGCCTCCGTATCGTCAGCGGCGTCTGGCGGAGTCGATCCCGGACGCGCGGATCGTCTCGGTGCAAGGCGATCACGGCGTGTGCGTGGCCAACCCCCGGCTGTTCGTGCCCGCGCTGCTGCAGGCAACCTCCGCGGTCAGCGGCCGGTACTGACCTCCTGCGTCACTTGGCCAGCGCAATTGCCACCATCTCGGCGGCCCGGCTGACATTGGAGCCGTACCGCTGACCCGGGCGCCGGGTCGTGCGCTCGATCGGTCCTGACACTCCGATCGCTGCGATCACCTGACCATTGCGATCGCGGATCGGTGCGCTCACCGACGCGACACCGGCCTCGCGTTCCTCGACGCTCTCGATCCATCCACGTACCGGGATCGGA
Source organism: Acidimicrobiaceae bacterium (assembly GCA_041166685.1). GTDB lineage: Bacteria > Actinomycetota > Acidimicrobiia > Acidimicrobiales > JACDCH01 > DASUCS01. The sequence goes on from JBEEGD010000264.1 coordinate 5,411, forward strand.
TCGCCGTTGAGCACCTTTCCGGCCGAACCGGCGTCGAGCGGCAACGACGCGCCGACCGGCACGATCGTGCGCAACCCGTGCGGTGACTCGAGCGATTCGATACAGACCCGCTGGTCGCCGTCGCGCACATACAGCTGCACGCTCTCTTCCGTCGTGTCGCGTAGCCACGCGAGCGCCGGGCGCGAGAGCTCGGCCAGCGGGGTGCTGTCGAGCGCGGCCCGGCCGAGCGTCGCGAGCCGGAAGCCGAGTGCGAAGCGGCCCTCGCCGTCCCGACGGACGAGGTCGTGCTGTTCGAGGGCGACGGCCAACCGGTGCGCGGTGGCTCGAGGGAGGCCCGTCGCGGACACGAGCTCGGCCAGGCTCTTCGCTCCGGTCACGAGACAGTCGAGGAGATCGACCGCCTTGTCGAGCACTCCGACCCCGCCTACACTGCGTTCCACGTGACGAGACTACCGTCTCAGTAGGTGGGAGAGCAATGATGCCGCCGCAAACACTCAGCGAAAAGGTGTGGGACCGCCACCTCGTGCATTCGGCCGAGGGTGAGCCCGACCTTCTGTACATCGATCTGCACCTCGTGCACGAGGTCACGTCGCCGCAGGCCTTCGACGGCCTGCGCATCGCCGGCCGCAGGGTGCGCCGCCCCGAGCTCACGATCTGCACCGAGGACCACAACGTCCCCACGGAGAACATCGACCAGCCGATCGCCGACCCGATCAGCGCGAAGCAGCTCGAGACGTTGCGAGCCAACGCCGCCGAGTTCGAACTTGTGAACTTCCCGATGGGCGATCCCGGTCAGGGCATCGTGCACGTGATCGGCCCGGAGCAAGGGCGTACGCAGCCGGGCATGACAATCGTGTGCGGTGACAGCCACACGTCGACGCACGGCGCGTTCGGTGCACTCGCTTTTGGTATCGGTACGAGTGAGGTCGAGCACGTGCTGGCCACGCAGACGTTGCCGCAGCAGCGCGCGAAGACCTTGGCCATCACCGTCGACGGTGTGGTCCCCGCCGGTTCGACAGCCAAGGACGTCATCCTCGCCATCCTCGGCCGCATCGGAACCGGAGGCGGCATCGGCTACATCGCCGAGTACCGAGGCTCGGCCATCCGGGCACTGTCGATGGAAGGCCGGATGACGGTCTGCAACATGTCGATCGAGGCTGGCGCCAAAGCCGGGATGATCGCACCGGACGACACGACGTTCGAGTACGTAAAGGGCCGAAAACATGCGCCGAGTGGTACGGCATGGGACGACGCCGTCGCCGTTTGGCGCTCGCTCGTCACCGACGACGACGCCACGTTCGACAAGGAAGTGGTGCTCGACGCCGCGGGGATCCACCCGCATGTGTCGTGGGGCACGAACCCTGGCCAAGTCGTGCCGATCACCGATCGCGTGCCCTCGCCGGATTCGTTCGACGATCCGGCATCGCGAGGCGCGGCCGAACGAGCCCTCGAGTACATGGGCCTGGCAGCCGGAACCCCGATTCGCGACATCGGCGTCGACACCGTGTTCATCGGTTCGTGCACCAACAGTCGCATCGAAGACCTTCGTCTCGCGGCCGATGTCGTCCGCGGCCACCGAGTGGCGTCAGGCGTGCGCACCCTCGTGGTGCCCGGGTCGTGGGCGGTGAAGCACCAAGCCGAAGCCGAAGGACTCCACGACGTGTTCATCGCCGCCGGCTTCGACTGGCGCGATCCCGGCTGTTCAATGTGTCTCGGGATGAATCCCGACACGCTGTCGCCCGGAGAGCGGTGCGCGTCGACGTCGAATCGGAACTTCGAAGGACGCCAGGGCCGCGGCGGACGCACGCACCTCGTCTCCCCCGCCGTCGCAGCCGCCACCGCCATCGCCGGCCACTTCGCCACCCCGGAGGACCTCAAGTGACCGAACTCGGGGTGGCAAGCGTTGCTATAGCCCCGCTTTCCACCCCAAGTTCGAGGGGGGTCGGGTGATGGAAGCGGTTCGCATTGTGCAGGGGACGGCGGTGCCGCTCGACCGCAGCGACGTCGACACCGACCAGATCATCCCGAGCGACTGGCTCAAGCGAGTCGAGCGCACGGGATTCGAGAAGGGCTTGTTCGGCGAGTGGCGCGACGACCCGAAGTTCGTCATGAACGACGAACGCTTCGCGGGCGCGTCGATCCTCGTCGCCGGGCCGAACTTCGGGACGGGCTCCTCTCGAGAGCACGCCGTGTGGGCCATCCAGCAAGCCGGCTTTCGAGCAGTGATCTCACCTCAGTTCGGCGACATCTTCCGCAACAACTCGGCGAAGAACGGATTGGTGCCGGTGGTTGTCCCTGCCGACGTCGGCGCGCAGCTACTCGCGGCGGTTCAAACAGATCCGACCGTCGAGTTCACCATCGATGTCGAACGGCGCACCCTCGAGGCACCCGCGCTCGGCCTCACCGTCGAGTTCCCGCTCGACGAGGCAGTGCGTCATCGCTTCCTCGAGGGTCTCGACGACATCGGCATCACGCTGCAACACGAAGCTGCGATCACGGCTTACGAAGGCAAGTCCGGCAGCGCTTCCCGGTAGAGCCACGCGTCGAACAAGTCCTGCAGGTCGCGTCCCGCGATCTCGTTGGCGATGGCGATGAAGTCGGCGGTGGTCGCGTTGCGGCCCGCGAAGCGTGAGATATACGTCCGCAGGATCGTGAAGAAGGCATCATCGCCCACGGTGAGACGCAGGGCCTGCACCGCCAACGCCGCCCGCTGGTACACCGCGCCGACATCGAAGAGGTGCTCAACGCCCGGATCGCCAGGAAGCGTCGAGTTGGGACGCTGGCGCAGTTGGTCGTGCGTTTGCTGGGCCGAGATCGCCACCGGTGTCCCGTCGGCGTGCTCTCGCCAGAGCCATTCGCCGTAACTGGCGAAGCCCTCGGCGAGCCAGATGTCCTTCCACGAGGCCGGCGTCACGCTGTCGCCGAACCATTGGTGGGCCAGCTCGTGGGCGACGACGGTGTCGTCCGCCACGCTGCCGTTCACAGAGCCCGCGTCGAACAGGGACAGCGTCTGCGTTTCCAACGCGTAGCCGTTCAACTCGTTCACCACGAGCGCGCCGTAGACGTCGAACGGGTACGGGCCGAAGTCGGTCGCGAAGAGTTGGAGCATCTCGGGAGTCCGGCTGAAGTCGACCGTCGCCTGATCCGCCAGTTGCGAGGCAAAGACGTTCCGGATCTTCACCCCGTTCGGACCATCGGCAGTGACGATGCGGTAGTCGCCGACCGCCACCTGCACGACATAGGAGGCCATCGGTGAATTCGCGTCGTAGTTGAACGTCGTCTGTCCGTTGCCCGTCGACCTCTGGGTCACGAGATCGCCGTTCGCGACGGCCGTGACACCGTCGGGAACGGTGATGTGGAAGCTGTACGTGGCCTTGTCGCTTGGATGGTCGTTGACCGGGAACCACGTCGACGCACCCTCGGGCTCGTTGAGGACGTAGCTGCCGTCGCCTGTGGCGATCCAGCCGACGGCGATCGGCAGAGCCTTCGTCGAACGGGGCTCGGGAGACCCGACGTACAGCACGGTGATCGTGAACGGCTCGCCCGCGGCAATCGTCGTGGCCGGCGTGATCACGAGCTCACGGCCGTCGCGAGCAAAGGGCGCATCGACACCGTTGACCTTCAGGGTCTGGATCTTGAGGCCGAGCAGGTCGAGGTTGAAACGCGAGAGCGTTTGCGTCGCGGTGGCCCTGATCGTGGCGATC
>JBEEGD010000265.1:0-6178 GCA_041166685.1 Acidimicrobiaceae bacterium
GAAGGTACGTAACACGTCGAGGGAGTATCCATTCGCCGCCAGACAGCTTCAACTCTGGGCACGACGATGTGTGGCACCTATGCCTTGATGGCGCGCTAATGAAGTTGTGCACCTCTTGGCCGAGAACGTGCCCCTCATCCCTGCGTGACCGCATGGGGAGCCACTCGTATGCGATAGTTGTGAGGTCACCAATGTTGTTTCGTTGGAGGGTTCGGGTCCACAAGAAGGAGGGAAACACATGAGGCGCCGCACTAAGGTCGCCCTGCTGTGCGTAGCGCTCGCGCTCGCCGCAGTCATTTCGCTCGGTCTGGCAACTGCCGCGCCGCGGCACCTGACCGCAGCTCCACCAGCGTTCACCGCGAACCAACTCGGAACGCCGGCGGGCAACGACTGGATCACCCCGGGGGGCAACGTCCAGAACGATCACTACTCGACGCTAAAAGACATCAATCTCAGCAACGTCAGCACTCTGAAGCAGGCCTGGCACATCCATCTCGGCGAAACAGCACGACAGCAGATGGAGGCAAACGGCCTCGTCTATCAGGGGACGTACTACATCGTCACCGGCAACGGGGACGTTTTCGCCTTGAACGCGTCGACGGGCGCTCAGATCTGGAAGTACTCGGCACCGAGCGTTGGTAGCACGTTGGTGCGTGGGATCGCGATGGGCGATGGAAAGATCTTCTACGGCGAGGTCGACGACTACATGGTCGCGATCGATGCGACAACCGGCCAGCTCGCGTGGAAGTCCGAGCAGCTCGCCGACCCGAAGGCCGGCTATTCGTTGAACGGCGCTGCGACGTACTACAACGGAATGGTCTACGAGGGGGTATCCGGGTCGGAGAACGGGATCCGCGGCTTCCTCGCTGCCTGGAATGCGAAGACCGGCAAGCTGGTGTGGAAGCACTACTTCATCCCGGCTAAGGGTGACCCTGCATACAAGTCGTGGGGTAAGAGCACCGACGTCGAGCACGGCGGCGCCGGCGTGTGGACACACCCGATCGTCGATCCGTTGAGGGGTCTCATCTACGTCGGAACTGCGAACGCGGCCCCGTATCACCAGCGGCCCGCAGGCTACGACCTGTACACGGCCTCCGACGTTGCGCTCAATGCCAAGACCGGCAAGATGGTCTGGTACTACCAAACAGTCCATCACGACGACACGGACTTCGACATCGCGAACTCGCCCGTGCTGTACGACTACAGCGCCAGGGTCAAAGTCAAAGTAAAGGGCAAGACCAAGACCGTGACCGTTGTCAAGCACATTCTCGATCAGCCGACGAAGATGGGGTTCAACTTCCTCCTCGATCGGTATACGGGCAAGCCGGCGATCCCGACCCCGGAAACGCCGCAGCCCCAGGATCCATCGAGGCCTGACCTCGCGAAGACCCAGCCTGTGCCCTACGGTCAGCCGTTCACACAGCCGTGTGCGACGCCGCAGGAGTGGATTGCCGCAGGCGGTACGCCGACTCTGCTCGGCCCCGACGGGAAGCCGTTGATCTTTGGCTGCAACTTCTCGCCGATCCTGTCGACGCAGTACACGGTTCCCGGCTGGCACGACAACGCCGACTGGCCGACCAATGCGTACAGCAGAGCTCACAACCTGTTCTATGTGTGCTCGACGGCCAACCGCGGTGACGCCTACGAGGCGGTCCCGATCGCGGACTTCAAGCCGGTGCCCGGCTCCGGGAGCTATACGGGCAACGTCAGCCTGCTTGCGGGAGACTGGGCTGCAGGGAAGGTCGGCAACGTCACGGCGATCGACCCCCGCACGAACAACATCGTGTGGAAGGCCACGATGCCCGACAACAACGCGTGCTACAGCGGCCTCACGGCGACGGCCGGCGACCTCGTGTTCGTCGGCACCTTCGACGGCCACGTGCTCGCATACAACGCGGTCAACGGCAACCTGGTGTGGCAGTCGCCGCAACTCGACGCCACGGTCGCATCGGCTGCCAGCGTCTACAGGGGCAGCGACGGCAAGGAGTACGTCACCCTGCTCGTCGGCGGCTTCACGATCTCAGGGAAGGCGAAGCTCGGAGATAGCGTTTACGCGTTTGCGCTTCCGTAGCCTCGTAGATATGAGTCCTGGGCGGTGTTTTCCAGCCGCCCAGGACTCGAGTTTTCTTAAAGGAATTGACGTCCAGGAGGGGTTTGTGCGAAGGAGTTTGGGTTCGCGTAGGCAGAAGTGGGTCCGGGCAACGCTGGGCCTGGGTTCGCTCGGGGCCGCCGGGTTGCTCGTCGCGTTGTTCGCAATGCCGGTTTCCGCCGGCTCGAGCAGTGGCGGAACAGCAGTGCGGGCGAAGGCGACGACCGTCAACGTGACGGCAACCGAGTTCAAGTTCAAGCTTTCGAAGACCAAGGTTCCGGTCGGAAAAGTCACGTTCAAGGTCACGAACCGTGGCAAGGTCGGGCACGACTTCAAGATCGCGGGCAAGAAGACGAAGCTGCTCGCGCCGGGCAAGTCGGCCACGCTGACCGTCACCTTCAGCAAGTCGGGCCGTATCGCGTACACCTGCACGGTGGCGGGGCATGCGGCCGCCGGCATGAAAGGCGTACTCGCGGTCGGTAAGGCGACGGTGCCCCCGCCGGTGACCACCACGACTCGGGTAACCACGACAGTCGCCACGACCACTGCGACGCCGCCTCCGGGCTCGGTGCCGATTCAAGTCCTGATGAACGAATACACGTTCAAGCTGTCGCAAACTTCGGTAGCCGCGGGGACGACCGTGTTCTTCACGGTGGTCAACCAGGGCGTCATCGATCACAACTTCGGCTTCCCGTCACTCGGGGTCACCACACCGAATGTGCCTGCGGGAGGCACGAGCACGCTTACGGTCACGTTCAAGACGGCCGGAAGCATCTACTACGTGTGCAACCTTCCCCAACACGCGGAAGCGGGCATGTCGGGGTTCTTCACCGTCACGGGATGACGAGATTCACCGTCTCCGTTCGAGTCGCCGCAGTGGCCGTCGTGGCCACTGCGGCGCTCTCGGCGCAGGCCTCCGCGGCGGTGAGTACGACCAACCCCCAGGTGATCCGTGATATGCGAGTCGTCCTCACAGAGCGGGGGGCCCACTTGAGCCTGTCGAAAGTCAGCCGGGGTTCGCTCGTGCGCTTCTTCGTTCGGAACGCCGGCACGAAGCCAACCGATTTCGTCATCGGCGGCTACTTCGTCCACAAGCTCATGCCCGGCCATAGGAAGAACTTCCAGCTCCAGTTCCTCGAGCGTGGACGCTATCCGTACTACTCGGTCGCCCATCCGGGGACGAAGGTCAAAGGCGTACTCGTAGTCACTTGACGAACACCGGGTCGGATGAGCAGCTTCCGCGGGCGGTGACGCTCGCATCGCGACTCGCTGAAAACGTTGAGCGTGTCGTGCACGGGAAGTCGGAGGAGCTGCGACTGGTCCTCGCCGCACTCATCTCCGGCGGCCACGTGTTGTTCGAGGACGTGCCGGGCACCGCCAAGACGGTGCTGTCTCGCGCAATCGCGGCGAGCATCGGGGGAGCGTCGTTTTCCAGGATCCAGTGCACCCCCGACCTCCAGCCGACCGACGTCACCGGCCTCTCCGTGTACGACCAGCGCACGCGCGCGTTCGAGTTTCGTCCCGGTCCAGTGTTCGCGCACGTTCTGCTCGTGGACGAGATCAACCGGGCAATGCCGAAGACGCAGTCAGCGTTGTTGGAAGCGATGGCCGAGAAGCAGGTGACGATCGACGGGGAGACGCATAAGCTGACCGAGCCGTTCCTCGTACTGGCGACCGAGAACCCGATCGAGCAGGAGGGAACGTTCCCGCTGCCTGAAGCCCAGCTCGATCGCTTTGCAATCAAGGCGTCGCTGGGCTATCCGAAGCTCGAGGAAGAGATGCTCATCGTCGAAGAGCAGAGGCACGTGCATCCACTCGAGTCGCTGGGCGAAGTGCTCACGGCTGATGAGCTGCTCGAGATCCGAGCGGCGACGGAGGCCGTCTACGTCGACCGGCTGATGCTGAGATGGCTCGTCGAGTTGGTTCGGGCGACGCGGATGCTCGACGTGGTGAGCGTTGGAGCATCGGTGAGGGCGAGCCTCGCTCTCGAGCGGGTGGCGCGCGCCTGGGCCCTCATGCACGGACGGACCTTCGTCGACACCGCCGACATTGAGCGCCTGTTCATTCCGGTAGTCGCGCACAGGCTGGTGTTCGAGCCGTTCGCCCTGGCAGTCGAAGGCGCCTCGTCTGAAGGCCCCCTGCTGGAACGCGTGCAGGCCGAGTGCCTTGAGCTTGCACCGCCGCCTGAGCCGACCTGGCAAGAGCACGCCGGTTCTGCAGCACAACACGCGTAGCGGCGACTGATGGCGAGCACGACTCGGCGCGCCTTTCCTCTCGTTCCCCGGTACCGAACTGCGGGCGTCGCGTATGGCACCCAGCGCAGCCTGCGCCGGGGAGAGGGGGCCGAAATCGCGGGCTCGCGCCCGTATCGGCCAGGCGACAGGCTCGCCTGGATCGACTGGTACGCCTCTGCGCGTCTCTCGCTTGCGAAGAATGACGAAGCGTTCGTCGTGCGGCAGTACTACGCGGAGATCGCGCCGCGCGTGATCGTGGTAGTCGATCGCCGTCCGTCGATGAGGCTCTATCCCGCGGATCTCCCCTGGCTTCAGAAGCCGGACGTCGTGCGTGAGGCGATCACAGCGATCGTTGCGGCGGCGCACGCTGCCCGCGCCTACGTCGGCTATCTCGACTTCGCAGGGACCGTCGGCGGCGAGGCCGGCGAACCGTTCTGGGTCGCGCCTCATCGCCAAAGCGTGCGGCGCATCATGCACCGCCTCGATGAGGGCTATGGGGCGCAGCCCGACAGCCTGGAGCTGGCGATCGAGTATCTCCTTGGACTTCGGCGCGACGTGCCGGCGGGGAGCTTCGTCTTCGTCGTCTCGGACTTCCTGCGCGCCCCTCCGGATCACGTCTGGTCGCGCGTGCGCGCACGGCGTTGGGATCTCGTGCCCGTGATCGTCCAGGACCCGGTGTGGGAGCAGAGCTTCCCGCTCGTCCACGATCTACTCGTGCCGATCACCGACCCTGAGACGGGCACGACAAGCTCCGTTCGCCTGACCGCGAAGGAGGCGCTCGAGCGGAACAAATCGAATCAGGCACGGCTCCAGCAGCTTTCGCACGGGTTCCAGCGGCTGCAGTTCGATCCCGTGCTGCTCGATACCGAAGACCCCGTGGCGATCGACGCGGCGTTCATTCGCTGGGCGATTCGCCGGCGTGTCATCCGGGGTCGGGCAACATGAGGCGCGCATTCGTCGTTGCCGTAGCGGGTCTCCTCATCAGTGCCGGGCCCGCGGCCGGTGCCGGCTCGCTGACGATCGCGACGTCGGTCTCGCCTCACTGGCTGTACTTCGGCGACACGGTCACCGCACGGGTCGACGTCCGTTTCGACGCGCGACACGTTGTCGCCGACAGCATCCGGGTGGAGCCGTCGCTCGCGCCCTGGGAACAGACTGTGCCTGCCCGAACGTCGACCACAACCGCAGGATCGATCGGCCACCAAACCTGGGACTTCACCGTCGCGTGTATCTCGATCGATTGTCTCACGCGCGGCACGGCGGTCCAGCGATTTCATCTGCCGCCGGTGTCGGTCACAGCACTGGATCGTTCCGGCGCCAATATTGCGGTCCGCTCGTCCTGGCCTGTGTTGCGGATTGCCGGTAGGTTCGCGCCCGCCCACACGGTCGGGCTCAGGCCGGTCTTCCAGTTGAACACGCACGTCCCCGCGGCGACGTACAGAGCGAACCCGAATGCCTTCGCGCTCGTGGTGGGCGTGACCGGTGGCCTCTTTGTCGTGCTGGCGCTGGCCCTCGGCGCCGCCGCGGCCGTCCGATGGCGGGCCGTACGCCGTCTCGCAGTCGACGCCACGCCCCCGCTCGCGAGAGCGCTTGCGCTCGTCCGGGAGTCGCGGGACCGCGATGTCGATGATCGGCGCCGCGCGGCCAGCCTGCTTGCCCGGACGCTCTCAGGCGAGAGCAACGGTCTGAGATTGACTGCTGCCGAGCTTGCGTGGTCCCCGAGCGATCCAACGCCGGTGCGACTCGAAGAGCTCGTCCAAGCGGTCGAGACCAATCTCGAGGAATCGAGTTGAGAGCGAATGTGATCCCCTTGGCCGATGCGTGGACGCTCGATCATGCGCGAAGGCGCGCGAGC
>JBEEGD010000266.1:0-3476 GCA_041166685.1 Acidimicrobiaceae bacterium
ATCTCGAGGCCGCCGGCGCGACCGTCGTCCGGTACGACGGAGCCGAGCACGGTTTCGTGCACGATGCCACGCGTCCTGCGCATCGAGCCGACGACGCCGTCGACGCGTGGCGTAGGGTCGTCGATTGGTTCAGCTCAGCGAGCTCGTAGCTCCAGCTGCGGCCGGTTGATGATCTTGTAACGACGATCGGATTGCTCGAGCCACTCGAGCTTTACGAAGGCGGCGATGGCCTTGTTGACCCGCTCGCGGGAAGCGCCGACCATTCCGGCGAGCTCCTCTTGCGTGACGGGCAGTACGAACTCATCGGCCTCGCCCGCCAGTTCGAGGAGACGCTTCGCAGTACGGCCGGTGACGTCCAGGAACACCGAGTCGGCCAGCGCGGCGTTGTCCGCCCGGATACGGCCTGACAGCATCGCCACGACGCTCCACAACAGGATCGGCCTCGCTTCGTAGACCTCCTGGACCGGCGCGTACGGGATGGCGATGATCTCCGAGGGCTCGAGGGCTCGAGCCTCGGTGGAGCGGCCGAGCCCGTCGAAGAGCGGCATCTCCCCGAACAGGTCTCCGGTTTCCATGAGTGCCACCACGGACTCACGTCCGTCGACCGACTTGTTGGCGAGGGCGATGCGTCCGGAGACGACGACGAAGAGCTCATCGGGCTCGTCGCCCTCGGAGAACAGGACATCGCCCCGGCGCAGCCCGCGGTTTTCCGCGGCGGCACTGATCTTCGCGAGCTCCTCAGGAAGCAGCTCCGAGAACAAATCGACGCGAGCGAGTAGGTCGAGTGCGGCCATGACCCGCGTCAATGTAGACCGCTACCCTTTGAGCATGCCGTTCGACGTTGGGGACAAGGTGGTCTACCCGCACCACGGCGCCGCCGTCATCGAGAAGCGGGAGAAGCGACAGTCCCCGTCGGGCGAGCAGCGTGAGTACCTCATCTTGCGTCTGGCCTACGGCGATCTCACACTGATGGTTCCGGCCGACAACACCGACTCCGTCGGGCTGCGCGAGGTGATCAACGACGAAGAAGTTGAAGAGGTGTTTGCGGTGCTGCGCAAGAAGGAAGCTCGCATGCCGACCAACTGGTCTCGCCGCTTCAAGAACCATGTCGAGAAGCTCAAGTCGGGCGACATCTACCAAGTCGCCGAAGTCGTGCGGAACCTCTCGTTGCGCGAGAACGAGAAGGGACTGTCGGCTGGTGAGAAGCGCATGCTGGCCAAGGCCCGCCAGATTCTCGTGTCCGAGCTCACGTTTGCCATCAACGTGAACCCGGAGGAAGCCGAGAAGAAGCTCGACGAGGCTTTGAGCTGATCGTCTGCACCATCGTGGTGGCCGCCGGGGCCGGTACTCGGTTCGGCAAACCCAAGCAGTTCGAGCGCTTGAATGGCCGGCGTGTCGTCGACTGGTCGCTCTCGACCGCGCGTGAGCTGTCCGACCACGTTGTGCTTGTGGTTCCCGCGGACCACATCGACCACGAGGAACCCTTGGCCGATGTCGTGGTCGCGGGCGGTGACACGCGATCGGCCAGCGTGCGGGCGGGGCTGACGGCCGTGCCTGTCGAGGTGACCCATGTGCTCGTCCACGATGCCGCCCGCCCGGTGCCCCTACCTCCCCTCTGGTCGCGGGTCGTCGATGCGCTACGCGCCGGTGCCGACGCCGTCGTACCTGTCGTACCGGTGACCGACACGTTGCGCGAGCGCCAAGGTTCGACCGTCGATCGCGAGAGACTCGCGGCCGTGCAAACGCCACAGGGGTTTCGCCTCGACGTGCTTCGCAAAGCCCACGCCTCAGGTGCCGAAGGCACGGACGATGCCTCCTTGGCCGAAGCCATCGGTGCAAAGGTCGTTCTCGTCGAAGGCGATCCGACCAACATCAAGATCACCGATGCGTCGCATCTCGCGATGGCGGAGTTGCTCGTTCGATGATGCGCGTCGGCCAGGGCTTCGACGTGCACGCGTTCAGTGACGACGCGTCTCGGCCGCTGGTGCTCGGTGGCGTGCAGTTTCCGGAAGAGCGCGGGCTTGCCGGCCACAGCGATGCCGACGTCGTCGCGCACGCCTGCGCAGACGCGCTGCTTGGCGCGTGCGGCCTCGGCGACATCGGCGAGCAGTTCCCCGACACCGATGCGAGATGGCGCGATGCGGACAGCATCGACTTGCTGCTTCGAGTGGCTGTGCTGCTTCGGGAGCGCGGCTGGCACCCCGTGAACGTCGATTGCACGGTGGTGTGCGAGGCGCCCAAGGTGTCGCCTCACCGCCAGGAGATGTGTGAACGATTGTCCGAGACCGTCGGCGCGCCGGTGACGGTGAAGGGCAAACGAGCGGAGGGCCTTGGTTCACTTGGACGAGGCGAGGGAATCGCCTGCTGGGCGGTCGCCCTCGTCGAACGCCCATGAGGCCTTCACGACGCGACTTGGGAGGCGATCAAGTCGAAGGACGGCAGGCTGTTCGCGAACTGCTGCTCGCCGGCCGGCGGAAGGTGCACGAACTGTTGGTCGCATCCACCGACGACGACCGCGGCCCGTTGCGCGACCTGAGCGAACTGGCGGCGGGGTCGCGCGTCCCGGTGAAGCATGTTTCGGTGGGGAAGCTGGCGGCGATGGCCCGTACCGAATCGCCGCAAGGGGTGCTCGCACGCTGCGCACCCCTCGACGAAGTCGAGCTCGAGACGCTTGCGAAGAGGCGCAAAGGCGTGCCGCCTCTGCTCGTCGCAATCGACGGCGTCACGGATCCGGGCAACCTCGGCGCCTTGTTGCGCGCAGCCGAGTGCGCCGGTGTGACCGGAGTGGTGTTGCCGCGTCACCGATCCGTGCACATCACACCAACGGTGGCCAAGGCGGCCGCCGGCGCGATCGAGCACCTTCCGATGACGGTGGTGCCGGGCCTTGCCTCCGCGCTCGAGCGGTTGAAGGGCGCCGGCCTGTGGGTGGTCGGCCTCGACGGCGGCGGCGACGCGGGGATCGATGAGCTCACCTTGGCGAGCGAACCTCTCGTACTGGTGCTCGGCGCCGAGGGCAGCGGACTGTCGCCACTCGTACGCAAGCGCTGCGACGTCGTCGCCGCAATCCCGCTACGAGGGCGCCTCGGGTCGCTCAACGTGGCCGCCGCGGGCGCCATCGCCTGCTATGAAGTCGCGCGCCAGCGGGCGGCTTCCTCACCCATCAACAACTAGTCCGCTCGTCCATCCGAGTGCTTCCGGTTCTTCCGGATTTGCAGCGAATTAGAACGCGGTGACCGTTCAATTCTTGCGCTTTTCCTTCTTGTGACGGTTGACATAGGCACCCGCGCATGGTTCATAGTGACTAGTCCCCGGTGGCTACTCCACGTAGCGACTTTGCACCCACCTCAGCACCCGCAGGAGAACCACGTGGCCACAGTTCCACTCACCGATCTCGCAGACGATGAGTTGGCTGCACGCTTTCAAACTGGTGATCGCCTAGCTCTCGAGGCGTTGATCGCGCGTTACCGCCGTTTCGC
>JBEEGD010000267.1:0-10082 GCA_041166685.1 Acidimicrobiaceae bacterium
CGATGTAGCCGGTCCCGTCCAACAGGTTCCCTACGAACTGGTTGACGAAGCACTGCAGTACCGCGAGGCAATCTGACCCCTCGGCCGCGTCGTCGCGCGGAGGCGCCTGGACCTGTGGCGTTCGCCGGTAGGACACCGGTCCGCGAATGGGCTCGTCGTGTTCCGCGCCGGTTTCGATACGACGAGCGACGATGAGCGCGCGACCGGCGCCTTTACATGGTGTTGGATCGGGAGGAGTGTCTGTCGCTCTGACCACCGCGTACGCGTATCATCAGCGGTTGCTTTCCAAAGAACCACGAGTTGGAACCACGAGTTGCCGAAATCGGCGGTCTCGAGCGTCCAACCGTGGCAATCGGCGGCGAGCGACGGAGAAGGGCCCTCCTGCGAAGGCCCAGGTCAGGGCCCCAAAACCGCTCTGACCAGCAGCTTGGCCCCATCGTCTAGTGGCCTAGGACACCACCCTCTCAAGGTGGCGGCACGGGTTCGAATCCCGTTGGGGCTGCGAACCTGCATGTCAAAGCGGTGAAATCCGGAAAGTGTCCCCACCCTGAAACAGTGGTGGCGCGCCGTTCCGGGCACATCGCGCCGTATATCTATGCGCTTCTCAGTGCTCGCGCGCCGATCGGAGCCCAACTTTGTGCCCGATTGTGTCCGACGGTTGCGGGCGCGCCATCGACTACTCAGCGGGAGCCTGTGCGGAGGTGGCGGTACCCTCTGACTGTGGCGAAGCGTCCCGTCGACGTTGAGATCGATCCGGTTGTCGTGCCGATCAACGACGACCCCGGGACCGACTTTCGCGACTGGCTCGCCTCGCGCGCTTCGGCCGAGCCGGCCGACATTGGCGGCACCGCCGCTGACATCATTCGCGACATCCGCGAGCACGGCGAGAACTGACACGTGAGCTACGTGCTCGACGCCTCGGCGGGCGTCGAGTTGCTTGACGATCCTCCGGCGGAAGTGACGCCGCCGACCATCGAGAACCTTCGACGTCGCGCCGTCCTCGGCGGTTTGATCCACGAATACGACCTGCGCGGCATGACAGCCTGACGAACACGTTCTGACACCGCACAGGTCGTCGGTGTCGCGCAGATCGACTCAGCGGTCGATGGTGTACTGACGGTTCTTCGCCCGGTGTACGAATGCTGGCGCTATCGACCCCCGGAAACTGGCGAGACAGCCCTCTCTCTGTGAGAGGGCCATGGGCTCGGTAGCAGATGTGTACGCGAAACGGTCCGACACGGAGTCGTACCGAACCTCGGGAGATGCGACCTGTCCTTCGTGGCCGTCAGGTCCGAACCAGGTTGTACCGCCGATAGTGAACTGCGAGAAGTACGAGTCGGCCAGCCGTGCGACGCCGGCCGCAAGGCCCGTCGAGATCAGCGCTTGTCGGCAGCGACTAGACTCTGCGTGAGACTGACATCTGCGAGTCTCCGATACGCTGGAGCCCGACGTGCCCGAGGACACCCATAACACCAGGCCGCTCGGTCGGCGTGACCGAAAGCGTCTTGAGACGCGGAGTGGCTTGGCCGCGGTTGCGCTCGAACTGTTTGCCGAACGGGGTTTCGACGCCGTCACCGTGAGCGACATCGCGGATCGCGCCGATGTTGACCCGTCGACCTTCTTTCGCCACTTCGGCTCTAAGCAGGCAGTGATCTTCTCGGACTTCGACGACGCCGTCACCCGCCTCGGCGACGCTGTCCGCGCCCAACCGGCCGACCTGTCCCTCCTCGAGACAATGCGCGCGGGCCTCAAGAACCTTTCCGCGATGCTGATGGTCGACTTGAACGAGCAGCGCCGCCGCGGCGAGCTCATCTTGTCCACGCCTAGCGTCCGGGCCCAGGCACTCGTCGTTCGCGAGGCGCTGATTGACGAGCTGACGTTGGCCATCGCCGAGCGCATGGCCGTTGACCCTGTACACGACAGCCGCCCGTATCTGCTTGCCGCCGCCTACGTGCTCGCCGGCACCTGGTATCGCGAGTATGCAGTGAAGACCGGCACTCTGCCCGGCTCCTCCGATGAGGGAGTTAATCGCATCATCGAGCTCATCGAGGGTTTCGTCGCCGTGTTCGCCGAAGCTCCACCACAACGACCCCGGTAGCGCCCACTCCGACGCAAGTAGGGGCTCGGCCTGTGGCCGGTCGCCTCCGGCGGCCGCCAAGTGATCTTTGTGCACGTTGCTGTTGACGTACTCTGCGACCGAGCTGGCCGAGATCGTCGGTGGCCTCCGCAAGCGCCCGTATGCCGGCACGGCGCAACGCGCCGTCGAGCCGTCCTCGTCGCCCGGTGCTCATGTGCTCAGCCATCTTCGTAGGCGCATATCGCGAAGCCCGTGTAGTTCTCGGCCGCGATCTCGGCGCAGCGCTCCATGTAGGTGGGGAGCCCGCCGGCGTACGGCAGGTAGACCCTCGTCTTCCCGGGGACGTTGGCGCCGAGATACCACGAGTTGCACGACGGGTCGGTCTGCACGATGCCTGCGAGGCCGTTGACGTGTTCGGCCCACTCGTCCTGGGCGTCGGGCATCGCCTCGATCGTGCGGCAGCCGTGCTGGCGCAGGTGCGACAGGCATTCGGTGATCCACTCGACGTGGTGCTCGATCGACGTGACCATGTTGGTCAGCACGGACGGGCTGCCGGGCCCGGTCACGGTGAACAGGTTGGGGAAGCCGGCGACCGCGAGTCCCAGGTACGCCTTGGGCGTCTCGGACCACACGTCGCCGAGGCGCCGGGCGGCCCGACCTCGCACGTCGATGCGCGAGAGCGAGCCTGTCATCGCGTCGAACCCGGTGGCGTAGACAATGACGTCGAGATCGAGGTGGCTCTCGGCCAGATGGATGCCCCGCTCGGTGACCGAGAGGATCGGATTCCGGCGCACGTTCACCAGGTGGACGTGCTCTCGGTTGAACGTCTCGAAGTAGCCCTGGTCGATGATCATCCGCTTGCACCCGAGCGGGTAGTGGGGGACGAGGTCCTCGGCGGTCTGCGGATCCTTCACGACCCGCTTGACGCCCTCGGCGTAGAGCTTCCGCGCCGCCTCGTTCACCTCGAGGTTCGTGGTGACGTCGGCCCAGCCGAGCGCGGCGATGACGCCCAGCTTGTTGACGCGCTGGAGCTGCTCGTCCCACGGCGTCTCCAGGATGTTCGGCAGCTCCGTGGCGCCGAGGAACACGGCGCCGAACCGTGCAGAGCCGATCGGCGACGCCCACTGCGCCTTGCGGATCTCCGGGTACTCCGCCTTCAGGGCCTCGAGCTCGCCGGCCTTCAGCGGACGGTTCGGTGATGGGAGCGTGTACGCGGCCGACCGCTGCAGCACGTACAGCTCGGCCGCCTGCTCGGCGATGACCGGGATCGATTGCACGCCGGACGAGCCGGTGCCGATGACGGCGACTCGCTTGCCGGTGAAGTCGTAGCCGTCCTTCGGGAACCGGTTCGTGTAGAGGCTGTCGCCGGCGAAGGAGTGCAGGCCCTCGATGGCCGGCTCGATCGGCGCCGACAGGCATCCGGTGGCGGCGACGACGAACTGCGACACGACACGCTCACCGCGGCTCGTCTCCACGGTCCAGGTGGCGGTGGCCTCGTCGTAGGACATCGCGGTCACCGTCGTCTCGAGCTGCACGCCGCTCCGCAGGTCGAGCCGGTCGGCGACGAAGTTCAGGTAGCGCTCGATCTCCTCTTGGCGGGGCATGAGCTCGGTCCAGTCCCACTCCTGCTCGAGCTCCGGGAACTTCGTGAACATGTACTCGCAGCTCTGGACGTCGACCCGGGCGCCGGGGTAGCGGTTCCAGAACCACGTGCCGCCGATCCCGTCGCCCTTCTCGAACGCTTTCGCCGAGAACCCCGCCTCGCGCAGCTTGTGCAGCGCGTAGAGGCCGGCAACGCCGGCACCGACCACGACCACGTCGTAGTCGACCTGGCAAGCTCGTCGCCGGACGCGAGCAGCAGATTGGTGACCAGCGCGACCTTCGCGAAGTGCGGCGGACTCTTGCTCCAAGCTGAACGTCAGATCCATCGGCGTTCCATCTGTTCGGCGGCGCCGAGGATGGCCGTGGCGATGAGATCAAACGCGGCGGGGAGCTCAAAGTCGTCGGCATCCCTAGCGAGGAACAGTTCGTCGGCGAGGTCGTTGGTGAGCGCGACGAGCGAGGCGACGTCGGTGGCGGACAGATTCGTGAAGAAAGCCTCGTAGAACCCGCGCACGCGGTCGGCGTTGGCGTGTCGGACGTCGACGATGTTGGCCCTTGTCGTTTGGCGGAACTCGAGGATGAGGACGAGCTTGAGGCCGAGGCGGACGAAGCCCGGGACGACCTCGGCGAGCGCGACTGGGTCCTCAGTGATGGCGATCGACATGGTCCTCAGGTGGTCCTCCAGCGGGCCCGCCGTTCCGGGAAGCGCTGCCATGATTGCGCAAGTGTAATGGAAATACAAGTGACTTGTATTATTAGGCAGGTGTCGAAATACTTCGCAGACCACGACGTGGCCCTTGGCGGTCGTGCAGGCCTGCGCGGTGCATCTCATCTGCACACGTTCGGGCTGGCGTCGCGTCAGCACTGGGACGCGATGGCCCGCGAGCTGCGACCGGGTACACCGCGGTCCACGAAGCCGAAGCCAAGGAACGCTTCGTCGAGTTCTGCGACAGCCGGACGGGACGGTACCCCGCGGTCCGCGGGCTGTGGGAGAACGCCTGGGCCGAGTTCGTGCCGTTCCTCGACTACGACGTCGCGATCCGCCGCGTCATCTACTCGACCAACGCCATCGAAAGCCGCCACGCAAGGATGCGACGAGCGACCCGCGCCCGCGGGCACTTCCCCAACGAGCAGGCTGCGATGAAATGCCTCTACCTCGTCGTGTGGAGTCTCGATCCGACCGGCAAGTGCGCGACACGATGGATGAGCCGATGGAAGTCTCCGCTCGACGCTTTCGCGCTCACCTTCGAAGGCCGACTGTTCCCGATCGACAAACTGACCGACGATTGACCGACGCGTAAAATGAGACAAACGACGACCAGCGCCACGCCAGTTAGACCGTTAGTCCGAGAGTTCCGCACCTCAAGGCGAAGTTACGGTTTGGGCGAGAAAGTTGGTTGTGCATGTCACTCGTAAGTACTAGGCTCATGCGCGGAGGCGGTAGTCGGAACGTCTGTGCCGATGCCGTCGCGTCGTTGGGGAAAGTTGACGCTTTGGGTCGTTGCGAGAAGTTGATGCTTTGGCAGCAGCGTCGAGGTACGCGCAGCGTCATGATCATCGTGCTGTCGGGCGCGCTGCTCGTGACGGCGTGTGGGTCTCGACGTTCCGACGCTGAGCTGCTCGCGCTCGCCCGCGGCGCGGACAGCACCGGCACCGAGCCGGGCGGGACTTCGGTCGTGGGCGTCGGGGGCGCGTCGGGCTCGACCTCGATCGGCGGCGCCGGCGTCACCGGACCCGGCGCGATCCCCGGCCAGTCTCCGGATGTGGTCGGGAGGGGTGCTGCCGGTCAGGGGGACCCAGCTGCCTCGGATGACGCTGCGGTGGCCGCCCCGTGCCCGCACCAGCTGTCGCCGATCATCATCGGCTCGGTTGGTGAGTACAGCGGCATACTCGGCGCCGTTCTCAAGCCCGGCATGCAGGCCGTGCAAGCGTGGGCTGCGTCGGTGAACGCGGACGGTGGCCTGAAATGTCACCCCGTGCAGTACATCGTTGCTGACGACGGCGGCGACCCATCGACACACCAGGCGCTCGTGCGTCGCCTCGTAGAGGAACAAGGGGTCATCGCCTTCGTCCATATGTCCGCCCCGCTGGCCGGGCAAGCCTCGTTCTCCTATCTCTCTGAACATCAGATTCCCGTCGTCGGCGGCTCGGGCTCGCAGCCGTGGTACTTCCAGAGCCCGACGTACTTCATGGCGATGACCGATGGCCTCGCTGCGGTCGAGGGCGATATCGCGGCGATCGCGAAATGGGGGCATGCGAACGGGATGTCGAACTACGGGCAGGTGGTCTGCCTCGAAGCGGCCCAGTGCAAGGTGTGGGACGACAAGGCGCCCGAGTACACGCAGAGGTATGGGCTCAATCTCGTGTATCGGGGGCAGGCGTCGCTCACGCAGCCGGACTTCACGGCGGTGTGCCAGAACGCCCAGGACGCCGGCGTTCAACTCTTCCTAGTGGCGCTCGACACCAACAGCGCCCGACGGCTGTTCCGCAACTGCAAGAGCGTGGGATACAGCCCCGTGTTCGTGACCGGCGGCGCGCTCGTGACTCCTGATCTCATCGCGGATGACGAGGCCGAGGGCGCGCTCGCTGTGACGGCCACGATCCCACCCATACACACGGACAACCCCAGCATCGCCCGCTTTCAAAGCGTGCTCGCGCAGTTCGCACCCGGCTTGGCGCTCAACATGGGATCGATCCCCGGCTGGCCGTCGGCGATGCTCTTCGAACGGGCGGCCCAGAGCGTCTCCGAGCCGCCGACGAGCGCAAGCCTCCTCCAAGCCCTGTGGTCGATCAAGGACGACGACCTCGGAGGGATCACCGCACCGCTCACGTTCAACGAAGGCCAGAACGCGGTCCCGAGGATCTGCTTCTGGACCCTGAGGATCCACGACCGCGCCATCGTCGACGCGAGCGACGGGAGCCGAACCTGTGAGTAGCCGGCGCGCGCCGCGCGCTGCGCTCGTAGTACTCGGATGGCTGCTGGTCAGTGCGCCCTCGACCTCCGACGCCACGACCTCTACGATCGCCACGATCCCCGCGTTCGACGCGTCGGCGTCGGCCGCGGGGCTCAGCGCCGCGGTGGTGTTCCAGCGCGCGCCGCTCACCGATACCCCGGTGGACACCAGCGGACCGACCGCACAGGTGGGTGGCAGCACGATCGATGACGCCGTCGCCTACGCCGCGTTCCCCAACCCCGGGCCCTTTGTTGCCTCGGTGCCTGGCACGTTCACCGGACTGTTCAACCAGAAGTTCGGCGTCGACCTGCCGGCGGCGCCCGCGTACCCGTTTGCCGTCACCGCCGACTCCCTGCACCCCGACCAGGATCTGGGCTCGGGGCCGTACAAACTGACTGCCCACAGCAATGGCCACTCGGGTGACGCGACTGCCATCGGCGGTGCGCAGGACTCGGCCAGCGGGAACGTGTCGCTGCTGTTGGCGACGGCGTCGCTCGACGCGACGCCCGACGGCGTCACCGTGACCGCGACGAGCAGCGCCGAGGCACTCAGCATCGGACCGCTCATGATCGGTCGGATCCGCTCGACCGCGACGATGAAGCTCGAGCCCGGAAGCGCCACCGCCACGCCGACCGCCACAACAGACATCACCGGCGTGCAGGTGGCCACGGTCCCGGTTGCGATCAGCCCCGAGGGGCTGGAAGTCGCCGGGAGCCCCGTGCCGCTACCGATCGGCGACACCCTGTCGGCGGTGCTGGCGGAGGCCGGCATCACCGCGGAGGTGCTGCCCGGCTTCGAGTCAGGGGATCGGATCGTCGCGCCAGCGGTGCGGATCACGATGCCCGTGGACGGGTCTGCCCTCGGCGCGAACCAGGGCACGATGACCATCGTTCTCGGCGGCGCGACTGCCTCGCTGACTGGCGTCGCGCCTCAGGCGCACCCGGTTCACCCTGACGTCAGTGTCGCTGGCGCGATCGGTCCGGGACCTGAGAGCTCCGGAGCGCCGCTCAGTAGTCGGTCCCCAGCGACCGCCCCGCCGGCAACATCCTCCGCGTCGTCGACGGGCTCCTCGATCGGCGCGAATCGGCCGGTCGCCGCGAACGGACGCCTTCTTCGAGGGCTGTTCGACATCCGCAGCCTCTACCTGGTCGTGTCGGGTTGCGCTGTCGCCTGTTGGGCGCTCGGCCAACTCGTCCGCACCCGAGGAATGAGAGAGAGATGGACTTCTACCGCTGGATGAGAAACCAATGGGACCGCACCGTCGGCCTGCTCGTCGCGCTTGCCGGGCTGATCGCGATCGGGGTCGGCTGGTACGGTGTTAGCGGAGCCGGTCTGCCCTCGCAGCAGATTCCCTACCTCGCCTCCGGGGCGGTAGGTGGGGTGTTCCTCCTCGGCGTCGGCGCGACGCTGTGGCTGTCGGCGGACGCCCGCGACGAGTGGCGCAAGCTCGACGAGCTCCTCGAGGAGGTCCGAGGTCTGCGTAGCGACACGGAGACGACGAGCGCGCCAGCGACGAACGGAGCCGCGCCAGCGACGAACGGAGCCGCGCCGCCCCGAACGCCCCGAGTTCGCGCCCGCTCCACCGCAGCGCGGTCGGAACACTGATGTCCGACTCCGCGCTGCTCGACGCGATGGCGACACGCGAGCGCCGCCGGAGAGTCACAGGGACGCCGTGGTCGTCGCAGCACCGAGAGCGCGTCCTGATCGGCAATGGCGCGGGCCTCGCGCTGGTGTTTGCCGGCTGGTTCCAGTCCGCCGTCGCCGAGACGGCCGAGCGGCCACGCCTCACGTGGCTGGCAGTGTCGATCTCGGGTCTGGTCGTGAGCGGCTCGGCGAACGCGACCTGGCTGCTACGCACTCGGTACTACCTGTCCGGGGGGCGCGAGGTCGTGCGCGCCGAGCTGCGGGAAGCGCTGCGGACCGTGCGATCAACATCGACGGTCTTTGAAGGCAGCGATGTCGTCGTAGCGGCGGCAGGCAGCAGCCGCTATCACCGGCCGAGCTGCCAACTGATGACCGCCAAGCCGGTCGTCCCAATCACTGCTCGTCAGCGGCCCCGCCTTGTTCCGTGCGAGATGTGCTTCCCCGTGGCGGAGGAGCGGGCGACCTGAGCGGCCTGCTTCCGTTCGTCGTGTCGGGCCTGGTCTCCGGGTCGCTCTACGGCCTCGCCGGCCTGGGCCTGGTGCTCACCTACCGCACGTCGGGCGTGTTCAACTTCGCGCACGGCGCCATCGCCGCGGCCGCCGCGTTTTCGTTCTACTTCCTGCACTACGACAACGGGGTTCCGTGGCCGATCGCCGCGTTGCTCGTGATCGGGTTCTTCGCCACGTTCGTGGGCTGGTTCCTCGAGCGGTTGACACGAGCCCTGGCCGGTGCGCCCGACACCGTCGTCGTCGTGGCCACGATCGGGTTGATGCTCGGTGTCGAGGGGTTCCTGTACCAGCAGTTCGGGCTCCAGACGAGGACGTTCCCGAACTTCCTGCCCGAGTCGGGCTTCGTTCTTCAGGGCGTGACTATCACCTGGGCACAGATCATCTCGTTCCTGATCGCCGGGCTCGGCGCGGCCGTATTGTTTTTGTTCTTGCAGCGCAGCCGGCTCGGTGTGGCCATGCGGGCCGTGGTCGACAACCCGTCGCTGGCGTCGCTCAGTGGCGAGCGCGCCAACCGCGTTCGGCTCTCGGGTTGGTGCCTAGGCGCCGGCGTCGCCGCCGTCGCGGGCATCCTGTTGGCCCCGAGCATCAACCTCGACGTCAATCTGCTGACACTCCTTGTCGTGCAGGCTTTCGGTGCCTGCGCGATCGGTCGATTCTCGTCGCTGCCTCTCACGTTTGTTGGCGGGCTCGTCGTTGGCGTCCTCGCGTCGGTCCTCACCCGCTATCTCACGACAGCGCCGTTCACTGGCCTCGCGCCCTCAGCACCGTTCCTCGTGCTCATCGCGGTCCTGCTGGTGGTGCCCGTCCGCAAGCTGCCCGGTGGTGCCGCGGTGCGACGGTTCATCGCGACGGATCGGCCCCCAGCCAGCCCCCGCCGACGCGTCGGCGCCGCAGTCGTGGTCGCGCTCGTCGTGCTGATCCTGCCCAGTGTGGTCGGCTTCAAGTTGCCGGTCTGGACGACCGGTCTCGGCTACTTGGTCGTCTTCTCGTCCCTCTCGCTGCTCACGTGGGCGTCCGGCCAGTTGTCGCTGTGCCACGCCGCGTTCCTCGCGATCGGCGTGACATCTATGTCGCATCTGACCAGCGCCGGTGTCCCATGGCTTCCTGCCTTGCTCCTCGCCGGCCTGAGCGTGGTACCGGTCGGCGCCCTCGTCGCCATCCCCGCCATCCGACTCTCGGGCATCTACCTGGGACTGGTCACGCTCGGGTTCGGGATCTTGACGCAAAACGTCTTCTACGGCACCGAGCTGATGTTTGGCGCGAGCCTCAACGCGACCATTCCCCGACCGGTGCTCG
>JBEEGD010000268.1:0-4826 GCA_041166685.1 Acidimicrobiaceae bacterium
CGAGTTTCCGTGTCGTCGACCGGCGAGCCGGGAAACGACGACTCACCCTTCCTGACCCTCGCCGGCGACGGCTCGGTCGTTGCGTTCATCTCGGCGGCGACGAACCTGGCCCCCGACGACAAAGACAACACCTGGGACGTGTTCGTCCGGGAGCTCCGGTGACCCGCACGAAGTTCCGCGATCTGCCGCTCGTCTGGAAGATCCTGGTTCCCTATGTCGCTCTCCTCGTCGTCGTTGGTGCGTTCGGCGTTTTCCTTGTCGTGCGCGACCTCCGCTCGCAAGCGCAGGCGACGCTCGACCGCGATCTCGCGCGGCGAAGCCTCGACGCGGAGTCGTTCCTGCACGAGCGCGAGTTGTACGTGCACGAATCGGCCAACTTTGCCGCCAACCTGCAAGGAATGGCCGACGTCGCGGCACGCGGGGACGCGTCGGAAGGAGCTCGCCTTTTGGGTTCGGTGCTTGCCCTCAAGACTGATCTCAACCTTCTCGTCGTGACGGATGCGTCAGGGACCCCGGTCACGGCCTTCACGAGCGTCGCGGGAGGGGCGACGCCGCAAGAGAAGGCCGGAACGAGCTGGGCAGATGTCGGTACCGTGCAAGAGGCATTGGCGAGCGGGACCGGCGGGCCGACCTTCGCGTTCGTGGAGCGTGACGGTCGATCGCTCTTGGCGGTCGTCGCGCCGGTGTGCACGACATCGAGTGGATGCCTCCCCTCAGGCGTGACGATCGCGGGTATCGACCTCAGTTCTGTCACCACGTCTGCGTTACAGCGGGCTGAAGGCACGAACTCCCTTGGGTCTGGCGTCACGCTGTTCGACGCGAACGGCAGGCGGATCGCCGTTTCGGGCGCAGCACCCGACGCAACCGTGCCGCAGTTTCCTACCGGGAAGCTCGTGCGCCGCGATGACGACGTCAACGGGACGGCAGTCACGACGCTCTACGCACCACTTGACATCGATGGGCGCCGGCAGGGCGCGCTCGCGGTCACGCTTCCGACGGGCCCGGCATTCGCATCCGTTCGATCGGCGGCCTGGCGGGTTGCTCTCATCGTGCTCGCGGCGATCGCGGGAGTGGTGGGTATCGGCGCGATGCTGTCGAGGTTCATTCTTCGACAGGTGCGTCCACTACTCGAGACCAACCGAGCACTCGGGTCTGGCGACTTCACCGCCAGAGCCACGGTGCTCGGAGGCGACGAGTTGGGCGAGTTGGCTGAGGGTGTCAACCAGATGGCGGAACAGCTCGAGACGAGCTACGAGACCCTCGAGCAGCGCGTCCGAGAGCGTACGGAGGAGGTCGAGCGCCTTCTCCAGGAGCGCACGGATCTCTTCACCTCGGTGAGCCATGAGTTCCGCACGCCCCTGGCGGTCATCCTCGCCCAGGCCGACTCATTGCAAGATGCGTCGTACGCGAAGACGCCGCAATGGTGTGATGACGTCGGCAGGATGGTCGAGGAGTCCGGGCGGCAGCTGCTCGAGTTCGTGAACGACGTCCTCGAGCTGGCTCGAGCCGAAGCCGGTGGTCTCGATGTCGTACTCGAGGAGTTTCGGTTCTCGGAGCTCGTGGCCGAGGTCCGCGAATCGATCCAGAGCCTTGCCGCCGGCGCGGGACTCAGCCTGAAGGTTCGGGTACGACGAGACCTAACTCCGGTTCTCGGCGACCGCGAGCGGGTGCGTGAGATCATCTTCAATCTCATCGACAACGCCGTGAAGTACACACCGACCGGCGGCAAGATCGAACTCACGGCGAGCAACGGCGACGGCCGCGTCACCGTCACCGTCTCGGATACGGGCGTCGGAATTCCCGACGACGTCGGCGACGAGATCTTCGATCCCTTTTATCGCGTGAAGGGAACACGGACGCAACACTCCGAACCGTCGAGCGGTCTGGGCCTCGCTTTGACCAAGAGACTCGTCGAAGCACACGGCGGAGCGATCTCGTTCACCCAGCGTCCCAAGGGAGGAACGACGTTCAGCTTCACGCTGCCGACCGCTCTACAGGACATGACAAGGAGTGACAAAGGCGGCCCAGCCCGTTGAGGCCGTCGGCGCCGTCGCGCTGCCTCGGTAGGAATCGAAGCTGCGGCACGTTCGCCTAGAGCCGCTGGGGTGTTTGGTCCATGGTTGGCGCTTGCGTATTCGCTCGCAGATCGGCGGCCATCTTCAGTTCAGCTCTCGCCGCAAGCTCCGGCGCGACTCTGGCTGTCAGCTGTCAGCTGTCGGCGCTCGACAAGCGTCTCGAGAAGTGGCGATAAGAACGACGAGGTGGAACCACGAGTTGTTTCCCCGCACGCGCGAGACCGGGCCGCCGCGGCGGGCGGGATGCACGTTCGTCGACGACGGCCGATAGCTGTTTGCAGGTCACGCGATGCGTGCGGACCGTTCGACCCGCTCGCAAGTAGTGTTGACTGGCCCGGTGGGGAGGTCGTCACCACCTTGTGGTGGTTCCGGCCGTACCGTATTTTCCACCGACGCGAATTTGCTGGTCAGCGGCACAATTTTATGCTTGGCCCCATCGTCTAGTGGCCTAGGACACCACCCTCTCAACGTGGAAGCCGCGCGTTAGAAAGGTCGGGTGAAGACGCAGGTCAATGACCCATTCGATGGAGTCGAAACGGGCATGGCGCGCTTAGACACACGAGTTGGACACACGAGCTCCGACACACGGCGGCGACGCACGGGCAAACACAGCATTCGCCAGCATCGGGGCAAGCGTTTTCAGCGGTGAACCGGCCTGCAGACACACGACCGCAGGGTCGTTCTGTCGTCTCGCCCAACCGTCAGCGGATGAGTGCGGTTGCTGATAGCGCTGTGCTGACACTGTTATCCGGGTCGTAGGAGAGTTTCACGCCACCGCTGCCACTGATTCCGATCGTGTCGACCCACATCTGTACCTTCTCCAGGTCGATGAGGCCACTGCCGCTGAGAGCCAACTTGCCGTTGCCCTGGAACGCGACACCTTTGGCAAAGATTGATGGACTCCCGGACAGCGCGAGCGGCTGCGCCGACTCGCTCCAGTACATCATGCTCTTCAATCCTCCAGCACTCGGATCGGGGCTCGTCGGGGGTGTCCATCGAATGACCCCCGAACCGCTGACCGTCACCCCGCCACCGCTGTAGACCATCGTCTGCGCCAACGCGACGTTCGACGAGGTCGACTGCACATTGAACGCGCCAGCGGCGGTCGAGTTGATGATCAGCGTGGTTTGCAGCGCGCTTTTGGTTGGCACCGGATAGCCGTTGGAATCTGCCGAGCCGTCCGTGTTGGCCTTGAGGAACCCGCCGGCTTCAACCGAGAGCGCACCATTGAAGATCACGTTGCCGCCACCGGGGATGTTCAACGCGTTTCCCTTGACGGTGAAGGTCGGGCAGTTGACCCAGACGTTTCCGGATGGCAGCGTCAGCGCGGCTGACTGCGTGCTGCACGGCGACGACCACGTCGTATAGCCGGCCGGCGCGCTGGATGACGACGATGTGGACAACGTGCGCAACGTGCTGATCGGGTCGGCGGTGGTGCACAGCGCGTCGACCGACGTTGGGACGTTGGTGCAGTGGTACACCCTGTCGACCGGCGTGCGCGTCGTGCGCGACGGGGTCGACGCCAGAGAAGCCACATACCGGTACCCGCTGAGCCCCGAGCTCCCGCAGGTCGCTGGAGTCGCCGAGTACACAGACGAGCTGGTGTTGTAGCCGATGGAGTTCGCCGCTTGATACCAGTGCAGCTGACCAACCAGGGATCCTGCCGACTGGGCGCAGATCTGTCCGGAGGAGCCGCCGTTCAGAATCGCGCTCCCTGACGAGCACAACGCGCCGTTCGAGTCGCTGATCGCCAGACCGGCATCGGTCGAGGTACTGATGAGGTAGATGTAGCCGTTGCCAGCGTCGATCGCGTTGCAGGCCGTCTGATTGAGCGCAGCCAGAGCCGGCGTGCGCAACCCAGTGCCGCCGGGCGCATACTTCGCCACACCGTGGACGGTGTACATACGAAAATCCGAACCGAAGATCCCCGCGAAAAAGTCGGACTGTGGGCGCGTGATCTCCACGCCGACGCGGTCGCAGCTGGCACCGTCGGCGGTCGCGTCGGCGGGCTGTGAGATCCCACTGCCGAGTTCGGTGCCGTTCATGAGCGAGCTGGTGTCCAGAACAGGGTTGGTCACAGTGACAGTCGTTGCATCGACGGTGATGGACGCCGTCCGTGTGGCGGTGCTGCACGTTCCGGTTAGCCCCGCACACGCCGTCGTGATATCTGACGACGATGGCTGCGTCCCCCCGACGTTGAGGAACGTGTAGCCCATTGCCTCCGTGCACTGCTTCGCGGTACCGGAAGGGTCTCGAACGGAAAGCGCACCCGCGGTCGCGCCAGCGTCGGCCGCGGACCGAGCCTCGCGGCGCTGACTACGGGTCGCGCCCAGACCGATGACGATCGCCAACATCATCACAATCGCGGTCATGCAGAGCGCGAGGAGCGGAATCACCGCTCCGCGGTCTCGCTCACCACCGATCACTTCGCCTCGAATCTCGTCACGGCCTGGCTCGTGATCGTCGGAGTCACGGCGAAGAGGATGAACTCGACGGTGGTGGAGCGGCTTCCTGTTACCTGTACTCGGGCGTCCGTGCGGTTATCCGTGAAGCAGGTTGTGTTGCTATAGCTGTCGCCCGACGACGACCGGGTCATCGAGCGCGTCGTTGCAGTGGATATGTAGGCCACGCAGATGCTGCGCGTTGCCACTGAAGAGCCGAGTTCGTTCTCGCTCGACGACTGAGTGACGTCGGCGACCTCGGACAGCCAGCAGTCGACGGTGCCGGCGGTTCCCGAGGTGCACGTCGACG
>JBEEGD010000269.1:0-4518 GCA_041166685.1 Acidimicrobiaceae bacterium
ATAAGCCAACGCGCCCAGAACCAACGACGTGAGTCCCAAGCCGACCAGGACCTGCACGGCGTCACTCACGACCCGGCCCGACCCGTAGTTGAGGCCGGCGGTCACGACGGTGACGACGAGCATGAACCGCACCAACCCGAGCGACAGTCTCCGGGGCAAGCCGAGCAGGGCAGCTCGGTCACCGTCGGTCCCCGGCCTCTGCTCCGTGAGCCATGCCAGTTCCCGTGCGATCCGCTCCGGAACTCGGCGGCGCAACGCCACCCACAGGACCGCGCCGATCACGACGGCCAGCACGATGTTCCCGCCAACCGTGATCGGCCTGGAGATGTCGCGGCGCAACGGCGCCCACAAGGCGTGATACACGCCCATCGCCGTACCCAACGGAAACCCGATCACCAGGCCCCGACGAATCAGACGAACTCGCACTTCGTCCAAAACGTCGACGGGCGCACTCACCACCGCAGCGTTCACGCACACAGACTGCCGCCCAGACGCCGCCGCCACCGGACAATGGCCACGATCGCGCACCGCTCGGTAATGCCGGGTACAGGGTGGTTCTGCTCGTCGTTATGCGGCGCCGGCGATGAATGCCGTGACGATGTAGCTGGCGTGACGGTCGAGGTTCTCGCGGGCTCGGTCGTAGCGGGTGGTGGTGCGAGGGTCGGCGTGGCGGGCGGCGATCTGCACGTCTCGGAGGGGTACGCCGGCGTCGAGGGCTGCGGTGATGAAGCTGTGGCGGAGCGAGTGCGGCGAGATGTGCTTGGTGATCCCGGCGCGCTTCGCGAGCCGGCGCACGATGCGAGTCGCACCGTGGCGGTCCATCCGTGCTCCGGTCCGCGTGACCAGCAGCGGTCCGTGGCTCCGTTCACCGGCGGCTTGGTCGATGGCACGTGCGACCCGCGGTGGCAAAGGCATGACAGCGAGCTTGTGACCCTTGCCTAACACCGTGACGGTGCGGTGGCCGCGAGCGGCGTCGAGGTTCTCGATGTCGATCGCGCACGCTTCGCCCACGCGCAGTCCGAGTAGGCCCAACAGGCAGGCGAGGGCGTGATCGGTTGGTCCGGCGGCGGCGGCGGCTTGGGCGATGAAGGCGCCGAGCTCCATGCGGTCGAGTCCGAGGGTGGTGGACTCGCCGGAGATGTGGGGCCGGCGGACGTAGTCGGCCGGTGACCGATCGATCTTGCCGTCGATGACGGCGAATCGGTAGAGGCCCGCCACGGTCGACAGTCTTCGGCCGACGGTGGCGCGGGAGAGGAGCTGGCGTTCCTCCATCTCTCGCGCCCACAGCTCGAGGTGCGGTCGTTGCGCGTCAAGGACGCTGAGCCCTCGCCCCGAGCACCACGTCAGCCACATCCGCAGATCCGAGGCGTAAGCGAGGCGAGTGCCGCCGGTGTAACGAGCTAGGAACCCTGCGACCGCTATCCGTGTTTCATCGAACAGCGGAGGCGCCGGGCGGACGAGTTGGGCGGAACCAAGATCGGACATGAGCGCTCCTTCGGTGAGGTGTCACCGAAGCCTGCGCGTTCCGCCCGCCGACCGGAATGGGCGAGGCGAGGCCGCCCTGTACCCGGCATTACCGCGCACCTCGTCTCGCGTTCTTGCGCCGCTAGACCCCTCATACGGTGGTTGATCAACGCAAGAACGAGTACGCGCAACGTGCCGATCCCGGCGCGAGCACATCCGCGCAATCCGGTTCTGCGCACCGCGTCCTGCGGCGGTGCAGTATGCAGTCGTGGCGATCGAGCCGAAAGATGTGATTGAGGAGCTGTTTCGTCGTGGAACGGCAGGCGAGGAGTCGGTGATAGATGAGTTGATCGCCGAAGACATGGTGAATCATGCCGCCGGTCCCGCTCGTCAAGGCCGAGAGGGTTGGAAGCAGATCATCGCGACCATCAGGACCGATCTTGGCAGCGACTTCTTCGTCGAGAATCACCACCTCATCGCCGACGGCGATCTCGTCGCGCACCACATGACAATCCACGGTCATCATCAGGCGTCCACCATGCCGCTGCTGGCGGGCGTCGAGGCGATGGGTGCTGACGTGACGTGGACGTACATTCACATTTGGCGCGTCGCCAACGGTCGGGTCGTCGAGCACTGGGCATGCAGAGACGATGTCGGGTTGCTTCGCCAAGTCGGAGCGTGGCCGCCGCCAACCATCGGCAGCTAGGAGCACGCCGCGCCACGCCAGAACGACAGGCCTTCGCTTCTCCGCGGACATCCTGTAAGTGCAGATCTCGCGGCTTCATCGGTGGCGCCGATCCGGCAATATGCGCTAGTGGCGAACCGCACCGAGATGGCTGCCGTCCTGCGGCGAACAGTTCAGCTGTTGAGCCTCCCCGACGCGGACGTGTCGCTGACCCGCTACGAATCAGCCGACGAACTGCGCAACGAGTTCGCGGCCCATCTCCATCGAGTGGAGGACGGTGCTGACCTCTCCGACGGAGAACTACTGAGCCTCCAGATGTTGTTCGCGCCGACAAGCTCGTTACAAGACGTTTCGATTGGCAGCGGATGGGGCGAGGAGTTCCTTGCGCTTGCAGACCGATTCGATGAGGCGGTTGCTAGCGCATAGGTGCCGATACGGCTCGCATTCTTGGCCCGAAGAAGGACATCCTGATCAGGTGAGGACTGAGTGTTGTTTTTGCTCCGTGAGCGTCGAGGCTGATGCGCCTGGCGCACTGACGTTGGTCGTCGCGGCGGTCGCCCGATCGAATGAGGTTGACCGGCCCACGCAGCAGTTGTGGTGTCACGCCGCGTGTCTGGGCGAGCGCCTCACGCCAAGCGTGCCGTTCGACCCGCTGGCCTTTGACGAGTAGCGCATACGTGCCGATATTGCGCAGAGCCCGATGGCCCAGAGTCCGTACTGTCAGCGGGTGGTTCTGGACCGTCAGCCAACTCTCGTCGGTCAGCTCGTCAAGCTCCGGCCATTACAGACGCCCGACTTCGGCGCGCTCTATGCGATCGCGTCCGACCCACTGATGTGGGAGCAGCATCCGTCGAAGGATCGGACGCAACAACCGGTATTCCGAAAGTGGTTTGACCGTGCCTTGGCCTCGGGCGGCGCACTGGTGGCGACAGATCATCATGGTCAGACCATCGGGACCTCGCGTTTTGATCACTACGACCCTGAGGCAAGCGAAGTCGAGATTGGCTGGACGTTCCTGGCGCGGTCCTACTGGGGTGGGACTTACAACGGGGAAGTGAAACGTCTCATGCTGAGCCACGCTTTCGGCGCGGTTGAGACGGTGGTGTTCCGGGTGCACTCGCGCAATCTGAGATCGCAGCGGGCGGTGGAGAAGCTGGGCGCGATCCGCACGGGAGTGGAGATCGATCCAGACGGTCGCGGGGAGAACGTCATCTTCCGTCTATCGGCGCCCGCGGGCTGACCCGACCGGTAGGTGCCGATCTCGCCGTTTGTGATCGAGAAACGGCTCGTTGTTAGCGTCAGCGAATGGTCGCGTCCTCGTTGCGGATGCCGGTCGTAGGTCGAGCAGCCAGCGGCGCGGTTGCTCTCGTCGGCGCTGGGCCGTTGTGTCGAGCCATTGGGATCGCGGCGGAACCGCGGCGTGCACGTCAGATCGGGATGGCCACGGCAGCCGTCGATGCCGTCGGGGTCGTATTGGCGGTCGCTGCGAACGATCCTCGGGCGCAGAGACGAGCGGCCATGGTGAATGCGACAATCGATGTCATGGGTGCGGCGGCGCTGGCGATCGCCAGTCGCGGAGCTGATCGTCCCAAGCGCCGGCTGTCGGCTCTTGCGAGCGTGTTTCTCCTACTCGGTGCCGGGGCTTGGCTCCGAGGTGCTCAGCAACTCCCGACTTAGCTCCGACCGGAACGTGCCGTTACATCTCGCATCGTGAGCGCAGTCCGGGCAAGATCGCGCCAGTGCGTGGCTTCTTCTTCCGCTTCACACACGCTGACGGTCACGTGGTCGAGATCACTTGTGCCAACGAGGATGAAGCGTCAGCGCGGGCTGAAGCCGAAGGGAAGATGGAAGCCTTCGCCGGAGAAGGCGTCGTGGATCGGGTGGTTTTGGCGGACGGTTCCGAGACGATTCGGCCAGCAGCGTGCGAGGTGCTTGACCCCAGCGAGTATCCAAACGCACCGCTTGGCGGCCAGGTCAGAGTCATTCGGCCGGACGGCACGGTGACTCTGTACTGAGAGCGCAGAAGTGCCGATTCCGGGTGTCAGAGAAGCCGAATCACGAGGTTGGTCGCGACGGTCAGGATCACGGAGACCACGATCATCGTCCTCCACGGGGAGACCCGCACACTGGGCTCGTCGTCGCGGCCGTCGCCGGCGCTTGGCGTCATCAGGTCGTCGAGGCGTCGAGCGGCTCGACGGCTCATTCGAGGAAATGCGTGCAGAACGACGTGTAGGACGACGGTCAGCACCGCCGAGAGGATCAACGAACCAACCAGCCACTCCACGCCCCAAGGTTCGCGCCGTCACGTCACTGCGGGCGCTTACGTGCCGTTCTCGCAGGCTTGAAGGGTCAGTCGACAAAGGCCGACA
>JBEEGD010000270.1:0-11916 GCA_041166685.1 Acidimicrobiaceae bacterium
GAACTGGCGTAGTCGAGGGGCGACGACCGCGCCGAGCAACGCACCGGCGACGCTGGCCACCAGCACCGCGCCGAAGTGCCATGTGGGCGCGGTCGTGGGATGACCGGTGCCGGGCTGCAAGAGGCCAGGGATGAGCCCGCGCGCCGCGCGGCCCATGGCCAAACCGATTGGGACGGGCGCGTCATGAGCACCGCCTTTCAGATCGAAGGCCAAGAGGAACGTGAGGAACCCGACGATGCCGCGCAGCAACCCCATCGCCTCGGCCGCGTGCACGATGCCGGCGCCCCGCAACTCGATCTCTTCCGCGGTATCGGCGGGTTCGGGGGCGACCGCGGCCGACGCCAACCGCGTCGCCAATGCGGACGCCGTGCCCGCGGTCAATGCGGCGAGCACAAGCGCGCTCTCCGGTCCAAACAGCCTCACGAGCCCTGCCGCGGGCGCGCCAACGGCCAGCCCAATCACGCCCGAAAGCAGCGAAAGGCGCGAGTTGGCGCGCACCAGCTCGGATTCATCGGTGACTACGGTCGGAACGAGCGCGGCTTTACCGATGCCGTAGCCCTTCCCCAACACCAGGATGAGAAAGGCCGCCGGAAACAGCAGCAGGTCATCGACATGGTTCACCATGAACAGGCACACGATCGCCCGTAACCCGGTGGCCACCACGACCATCAGTCGCCGTCCGCCTTGGATGCGGTCGATGGCGGGACCGACAAGAGGGGCGACGATGGAGAACGGCGCCATCGTCAGGAGCAGGTAGAGCGCCACCTTGTCGCGCGCCGTACCCGACGGAATCGAGAAGAACAACGTGCCCGCCAGCGACACCGTGACGAGCGTGTCGGTCGCCACTGAGAACGCGTGGACTCTCGCCAAGCGGGTGAAGGGCGACGTCGCGAAGACATCGTTGGCGAGAGGGCGGGAGGGTGCCGCAAGCTTGCGCCACCCCTCCTGACCGTTCACCGGATCATGCTACGGGCCGCGCCTAAACGTGCGCCTTCGGCACCTCGTACTTGTACCCATAGCCGCGAATGGTGACGATGCGCGTCGGGGTTGACGGCTCGGGTTCGACCTTGGCTCGCAGCCGCTTGATGTGGACATCGAGCGTCTTCGTGTCGCCGACGTAGTCCGAACCCCAAACTCGGTCGATGAGCGTGTCGCGGGTGAGCACTCGGCCGGCGTTCTCCAGCAGGAGCGCGAGCAGCTCGAACTCCTTCAGGGGCAAGCGCACGGAGTCGCCTCGAATGCTGACTTCATGACGCTCCGGATCGAGCATGACGTCGCCCACTTGCATCGCGTCACCTGAGGGATGCGACATGACCGCGTCGGACAGCGGCGTGCGGCGCAGCACGGCGCGTATTCGAGCCACCAGTTCACGGAGCCGGTAGGGCTTCGTGACGTAGTCGTCGGCGCCGACCTCGAGGCCGACCACCGTGTCGATCTCCGCGCTCTTGGCCGTGACCATGATGATCGGCACCTGCGAGCGTCGGCGCAGCTCGCGGCACACGTCGACGCCCGACACCTTTGGCAGCATGACGTCGAGCAGCACAAGATCGGGCTGCACGATGTCGAACATCTCGAGGGCCTCAGCACCATCGCGCGCGACCCGCACTCGAAAGCCCTCGCGACTCAGCCCCACGGTGAGGGCCTCGATGAACGAGTCCTCGTCCTCCACCACAAGCACGGTCGTCTCGCTCATCTAGTGCACCGCGCTATCCGGCTCGCATTGCGCTTGACGGCCCTGCGGGCAGCACGAGCGTGAACGTCGACCCGTCACCCTCGCGTGAGGAAAGTCGGACCTCGCCGCCATGGTTGCTCGCGACGTGACGGACGATGGCCAAGCCGAGCCCCGTGCCCCCGGTGTCGCGACTTCGACCTCGGTCGACGCGGTAGAAGCGCTCGAAGATCCGTTCGTGGTCGCGGGTCGGGATACCGATGCCGTGATCTTCGACATCGATGGCGACGCGGCCAGCGTCGGCGGACACCGACACGCGGACCTCGACCGCGGAACCGGCGTCGCTGTACTTCACTGCGTTGTCGAGCAGGTTGTAGATGGCGGACACGAGTTGACGACGATCGCCCACCATCGTGAGGTTGCGGCGAGGCTCCGCGACGCGTACCTCGATGCCTTGCTGCTCAGCTGCGGGTCGCATCCGCTCAACGGCCTCCGCCACCACCAAGTGCACGGGTACCGGCTCGCGCGACGGAGCCTCCTCGGCTTCGATGCGGCTCAGCGCCAGCAGGTCGTCGATGGTCCGCCCGACCCGGAAGGCCTCGGTGAGCATGCGTTCGGCCAGCCGACGGCTGATGTCGGGGTCGTCCTCCGCGAGCAGCGTTTCGGCCAAGAGGCCAAGCGCACCGATGGGCGTTTTGAGCTCATGGCTGATGTTGGCAACGAAGTCGCGCCGCACCGCCTCGAGCCGGCGACGCTCGGAGACGTCGTCGATGATCCCCAGCGCGCCGACGGTGCGCCGTTCGTTGTCGAGTGGTGAGGCCGTGACCACCAGCGTGCGCCGTGGTGGTCCGAACAGATCGAGTGTTCGTGTGTCCCGGCTGCCGTCGACCGCCTTACGCAACATCTCCTCGATGGCGGCGCCGACCAGCGCATCACCGTGCCGCGCCGACGAGAACGTGGTCGCCGCCTGGTTGCGGAAGGTCACCTCGCCGTTCTCGTCGCAGATCACCACGCCCTGAGGAATGGTCTCGAGCGCCTGCGCCATGCGCCCGACGGCGACGGTCGCATCACCGCGTGCGAGCACCGACGAGTCGACGGCGCGCTCGAGCCGAGCAAGGTTCTTGTCGAGGAACCGATGCTCGTTGGTCGATGGCGTCTCCTCGAGACGCAACGAGACGTTCACCACGCGCCGAACAAGGCCGCGGCGAGCGCGCCACACGAGGAGGAGGATGGCGATCACGAGGAGCCCGGCCCCGATACCGATCGCGATCGCCGCGCCGTCAGAAAGGCGCACAACGGCGGTGCTCACGCCTCCACCTTCTCACGCGAGGGTGCCGTCAACGGACCTCGGCCGCAAGATGGTCCGGGTCACCGGTGAGCAGGTACCGCAACCGGGCCCCGATGATCGTGGCGTGATCGCCGATGCGCTCGAGCGCCCGGCCGGCGGCAAACGTGGTGATGGCAACACGCGCCGCATCGGTACCCGTCAGACGGAGTAGCTCGGCCAGCAGGCGCTCGTAGAAGACGTCCATGGAGCGCGCCGGGGTGGCGAGCTCGGCGGCCAGAGAAAGATCCAATGTGGCCCAGGCCCTCAAAGCATCTCGGTATCGATCGATGACCTGATCGGCCATGGCGCGAAGGATGTCGTACGACGGCGGGTTCGATGCGATGAGCTCGTGGTCCGGCGCCAGCTTGATGACCCGCAACGCGAGATCGCCGATGCGTTCGAGCTCTGAGAGCACTCGAAGCACCGAGACGACGAACCGCAGGTCAGAGGCAACCGGCGCCTCGCGACGCAGGAGGTCGTAGCAGCGCTCGGTGAGCGACACGTTCATCGCGTCGATCTCGTCGTCGGCGGCGAAGGCGATGGCAACGAGCGCGGTCTCGCCGCGCTCGAGCACCTCGCGCATTCGCTCGAGGTTCTGGTCGACCCGAATGGCCATCACCTCGACTTGCAGTCGAAGCTGCTCGAGCTCGGCGGTGAACGCGGTGCGCATGGGAGTCACGAGCCGCTATCCGAATCGGCCGGTGACGTAGTTCTCGGTTCGTTCGTCAGTGGGGTTCGCGAAGATCTTCTCCGTGCGGTCGGTCTCGACGAGCACGCCCGTTCGAACATCGCTCGTTTCGTTGACTTCAGTGGTGAAGAACGCACAGCGGTCCGAGATACGAGCCGCCTGCTGCATGTTGTGGGTGACGATGACGATCGTGTAGTCGAGCTTGATCTCCTGCATGAGGTCTTCGATGCGACCCGTCGCGATCGGGTCGAGGGCCGAGCAGGGCTCGTCCATCAGGATGACCTCGGGGTTCACTGCAATGGCCCGGGCGATGCACAGCCGCTGCTGCTGTCCACCGGAGAGCCCGAGCGCCGACTTCTTCAACCGGTCCTTCACTTCGTCCCACAGGGCTGAGCGCCGCAACGCTCTCTCGACGATCTCGTCGAGGTCGCCGCGCTGTCCGCCGATCCGCGGCCCGTAGGCCACGTTGTCGTAGATCGACTTGGGGAACGGATTCGGCTTCTGGAACACCATCCCGATACGGCGCCGCACCTCCACTGGATTCACCTGCGGGTCGTACAGATCGACGCCGTGGTAGGTGATCGAACCCTCGACCCGCGCCGTGTCGATGAGGTCGTTCATCCGGTTGAAGCAGCGCAGCACGGTGGTCTTGCCGCAGCCTGACGGACCGATGAACGCCGTGACCTCGTGGTTGTGGATCGACAGCTCGACGTCGCGCACCGCTCGGAACGACCCGTAGTACACCGACAGGTCCTTGACGTCGAAGACGACCGGTCTCGAATCGTCAGCCGACGCCGCCGAGCCGCCGATCACGGGAGTCACGTTGACCGTGAGATCGACATCGGGAAGGTCGGAGGTTTCCGCGTCGGTGCGGGTCATGTCGCTCACGTCGTCAGCTTCTTCCATTCGAGTGTCCATTCCAACCTCGGTCATCGCAGGCTGGCGAATCGGGCAGTCACGAACCGAGCCACCATCGTCAGGACCAGCACCATGACGATCAGGGTGAGCGCCGCGCCCCACGCGAGAGCCTCCCCACCGGGTTGGGTGGCGTTCGAGAAGATCTGGGTCGACAGGGCGGTGTTCTGTTCCCCGAGCTGGCTCACGAGGTGACCGGCCCCGGGAAACCGGCTGATCGACCCGATGGTGAACAGCAGCGGGGCGGTCTCCCCCGCGGCGCGGGCCACGGCCAGCATGCAGCCGCTGGTGATCCCCGGAAGCGCCGCGGGCAGCACGACGCCCACGGTCGTCCGCCATGTTCTGGTACCGAGCGCCGCGCTGGCCTCGCGGAGGCTGTCCGGCACCAGCTTGAGCATCTCTTCCGTCGACCGGACCACGATGGGCAGCATCAGGCACGCCAGCGCGAGCGCACCGGCGAACGTCGTTCGTTCGTGAAAGCGCAGGACCCACACCGTGTAGATGAAGATTCCCATCACGACCGACGGCACACCGGTCATCACGTCGGTCAGGAATCGAATGGCCGATGCCAGCCGGCGCGTCTTGCCGTATTCGTTCAGGTAGACCGCGCCGAGAATGCCGATCGGGATCGCGAGCAGTGCCGCGAGCCCGGTGATGACGATCGTTCCGATGATGGCGGGCTGCATTCCGTACACCACCGCCTGTGCGGTCGCGCCAAACTTCTCGGCCAGCGCAGCGGACGCGATGTCGGTGGGGATGTCGTTCGTGAACCAGTCCGGCCGTAGGACGCTCTGGCCCTTCTGGATCACGACGAAGATGACGAGCGCCAGCGGGATGGTGGCCACCAGGACCGAGAGCAGCATGGCCCACGTCGCGACGCGGTCCTTCCAGCGACGGCCCCGCGACAGCGTGACCGCGAGTACGTCGAAGTCGAGATCTTCGGATGACACGGGCGGGGGCAACCCGGTGACGGTCATCACGCCCCCTTCATCGTCCGGTCGAACGACGACACGAGTCGGCGGGCAGCCATGTTGATACCGACCGTCAGCACGAACAACGCGACTCCGAGTCCGATCAGGGCGGCCTGATAGTCACCCGACGACTCATTGAGGTTTCGGGCGATGACCGACGGCATCGCCTCACCCTGGGCAAAGAGGTTGGCGACGATCTGGGGGCTCGCGCCGATGACGAGCGCGATGGCGATCGTTTCGCCCATCGCGCGCCCGAGCCCGAGCATCACGGCCCCGGTGATGCCACCGCTGGAGTGCGGCAACACGACTCCTTTGATCATCTCCCAACGAGTCGCGCCCAGCGCCAGCGCACCGTCCTTGTCGTTGCGAGGGACGGTGAGGAAGACCTCACGACTGATGGACGTGATGATCGGCGTGATCATCAACGCGACGATCAACCCTGCCGTCATGAAGCTCTGACCCGAGAGGCTCGGTCCGAAGATCGTGTTGAGCACCGGGACCGGATGCACGAGATCCGCAATGGAGTTGTAGACGTCCTTGAGCTGCGGCCGCAGCACGAGGAATCCCCACAGGCCGAAGACCACCGAGGGGACGGCCGCCAGTAGATCCATCACGGTCGTGATCGTGCTGCGCAGTCGCCGAGGGGCCACCTCGGTCACGTATAGGGCGATGCCGAGACTCACCGGTACTGCCACCACGACGGCGATGATCGACACCACGAAGGTGCCGTAGATGAAGGAGAGCGTGCCGAACTTGCCGGCGTTCGGGTTCCAGTCATCGCTGGTCACGTACGACAAACCCGCCGAGGAGAGCGCCGGCCACGCGCGCTGTGTGGTGGAAATCGCGATGGCGCCGAGGATCACGAGGATCGTGAGGCCGGCCGTCAGAGCGACCACCCGAAACGCTTTGTCCGCGGCAGCGCCCCGACCGCTCGCGGTCAGGGCGCCGTCTTGTTTCTGAGATGTGGCATGTGCCACGGAACTCCTAAGTCGTGATCTGGCTCAGTTGGTCGCTGGCCTTCTGGGCCAGCGCTGAGGGAAGCGGTGCATAGCCCACGTTCTTGGCGAATCCTTGGGCGTCGGTGAGGATGAAGTTGAGCCAGCCCTTCAATGCCCCTGCGACCGCTGCGTCCGTCTGCTTCTTGTAGACGATGATCCACGTCGGGGAGGTGATGGGGTAGGCGGCGTCGCCGCTGGCGTTGAGGGGGTTGTACGTCAGATCGGGGCTGATCGTCGCACCGGCGAGGGCGGCGCTGGCGGCATCGAGGGTCGGGTCGACGAACTTGCCCGCCGCGTTCTTGATCGACGCCGTCTTCAGGTCGGCGTTGACCGCATCGGCCAAGTCGACATAGCCGATCGCGCCATCCGTGGTCTTGATCAGCGAGGCCACGCCGCTGTTCTTCTCTGCGCCCTGAGTGGAGGCCGGCCAGTTCACGGTGTCACCCGAGTCGAGCTTCCACACGGTCGGCGACGCCGCCTTGAGGTACTTCGTGAAGTTGCTCGTCGTCCCCGAGCCGTCCGAGCGGTGGACCACGGCGATCTTGGTCGCCGGAAGCGTCGAGCCAGAGTTGTCGGCGGCGATCTTGGCGTCGTTCCAGGTCGTGATGTCGCCCTGGAAGATGCCGGCCAG
Source organism: Acidimicrobiaceae bacterium (assembly GCA_041166685.1). Lineage (GTDB taxonomy): Bacteria > Actinomycetota > Acidimicrobiia > Acidimicrobiales > JACDCH01 > DASUCS01. The sequence continues at coordinate 7,200 of JBEEGD010000270.1, forward strand.
CACGTCGGGGCTGAGCTTCAGCTTGTCGACGCCGGTCACGTTGAACGACACCGTGATCGGTGCGCCCACCGTCGGGAAGTACAGAACCTCACCGCCCTTGAAGGTCGGCTTGTCCGCGTCCTTGATCAGGCTGTCGGTTCCGGCGAACTGCACGACCTGGTTGGCGAGGTCCTGCTTGCCGGCCGAGGAGCCGCTCTTCGTGTAGTTGACCGTGACGCCGGCAGCCACCTTGGCGAACTCGGCCTTGGCCTTCTGGTTGAACGCGTCCTGGAAGCTCGAGCCGCTGCCGTTCAGCGTCCCAGTGAGCTTCGAGTAGTCGATGCTCGCGCCCGCGACGCTCGAAGTGCTCGAACTGGAGCCGCTACCGGTCGCCGTCTTGCTGTCGCTGGAGCAGGCCGCACCGATGACCGCCAGCGCCACCAACGTCGTGATCGCCCAGATCCGTCGTGTGTTGTGCATGCCCGCAACCTAGGGAGGGCGGGTTACCCCTCAACCGGACCTGGGTGAACCTGAGGTGAACGGCGGCCGAACGTTGGCCACCACGTCCGCGTCGTGAGGGTAGGAGAGCAGATCGGGCGCTTCGTCCATTGGTACCCACGCGAGTTCGTCGATCTCGTCGTTGGCTTCGAACGGCGTCGAACCGGTGGCGGTCATCTCCCAGTAGCGCACGATCTTCCGCCGTCCCTTGCGGTCGACGTACCCGGTCGGCAGCAACTCTCGGCCGAGGGTGCACCGCAACCCGGTCTCCTCCTCGACCTCCCGCACGGCGCACTGCTCATCGGTCTCGCCCGGATCGCGCTTGCCCTTCGGCAGCGACCAGTCGTCGTAGCGAGGGCGGTGCACCAGGGCGACCTCCGGCCCGCGTTCGCCTTCTCGAATGACGACGCCGCCCGCGGCGCGGACAATGTCGTCAGTCACCGGTCGGAGCGGACCTCGCGGGTGGTCGCGAACTCCTGCAGCCGCAAGTGGGTGTCGCAGCCGTCGACGGTGCGCACCTTGGTCCATTCGCCGTCAGGCCCGAGCGTCCACGCCAGCACGTCGTCGGCCAAGTTGACCTCGAGGATCTCGCGCAACCGCGCCTGCAGCTGCGCGTCGTCGACCGCAGCGACGGCCTCGACCCGCCGATCGAGGTTGCGCGGCATCCAGTCGGCCGAGCCGATGTAGTACGCGGCCTCGCCGGGTCCACCGCCGTTGGCGAATTCGAAGATGCGGGAGTGTTCGAGGTAACGGCCGACGATCGAACGAACGCGGATGTTGTCGGACAGCCCCGGCACTCCCGGGCGAAGGCAGCACATGCCCCGAACGATCAGGTCGATCTCCACGCCGGCCTGGGAGGCGGTGTACAGCGCCTCGATCATGTCGGGATCGACGAGGCTGTTGATCTTCACGCGGATGCGCCCGCTGCCGGGCTTGTCCGTCGCCGCTTTCGCTTCGCTGAGAATGAGTTCCTTCATGCGTGGCCGCAACGAATGCGGCGCCACGAGCAGCTTCTGATAGCGCACGTTGCGGCCGTAGCCGGTCAGGTAGTTGAAGAGGTGCGTCATGTCGGCGCCCAATTCGTCGTCGGACGTGAACAAGCCGAGATCCTCGTACAGCTTCGCGGTCGTGGAGTTGTAGTTGCCCGTACCGATGTGCACGTACCGGCGGATGCCGTCGGGGTCGTCGCGCACAACGAGAACCGTCTTGGTGTGTGTCTTCAGTCCGACGAGTCCGTACACGACATGCACGCCCGCTTCTTCCAGCGCGCGCGCCCACTCGATGTTCGCTTGTTCGTCGCCGCGGGCCTTGAGCTCGACCAGGGCGGCAACCTGCTTTCCGCGTTCCGCGGCGCGGATGAGGTAGCGGACGATCGGGCTGTCGCCCGACGTGCGGTACAGCGTGATCTTGATTGCCAGCACCAACGGGTCCACGGCCGCTTGGCGCACGAAGTCCTCGACACTGGCGGCGAAGCTCTCGTACGGGTGATGGACGAGCACGTCGTGCTCCCGCAGCACGCTGAACACGTCGACACGTTCGTCGTCGTCGACCACGAACGCCGCCGGTGTGACCGGCGCGTACACGGGATCTTTGAGATCAGGGCGGTCGAAGCCGTGGACGGCCGCGAGCCCGCCCAAGTCGAGGGGAGCAACACTCAGGTAGACGTCGTCGTCCTCGACATCGAGCTCGCGGACGAGGAGATCGCGCACCTCATCGGATGTGTCGGCGTCGAGCTCGAGGCGCACGGCGCGTCGGAAGCGCCGCCGACGCAGCTCGAACTCGACCGCCGCGAGCAGATCGTCGGCCTCTTCCTCCTCGAGGGTGAGGTCGGCATTGCGCGTGACGCGGAAGCTGTAGTCGTCGATGATGTCCATGCCCGGGAAGAGCGCCGGGAGGTGGGCCCCGATGACTTGCTCGAGCGGAACGAAGCGCTCACCGTCGGGCATGACGAGGAAGCGCGGCAACAGCGGCGGAACCTTGACGCGGGCAAATCGTCGTTGCGCCGTGACGGGATCGCGCAGCAGTACCGCGAGGTTCAGCGACAGGTGTGAGATGTACGGGAACGGATGGCTCGGGTCGACGGCCAGCGGAGTGAGCACCGGAAAGATGCGCTCCTCGAACACTTCGTCCAGCGCCTTCACATCCTCCTCGTCGAGTTCGGAGTAGGAGCTGAAGATGATGCCGACCTGCGCCAACCCGGGGTACAGCTGATCCAGAAAAATGTGCTCGGCCTGACGCGTCTGCTGTTCGACCCGATCGCGAATCTCGAGGAGTTGTTGCGCAGGCGTGCGGCCGTCGGGCGTGGGGGCAACGATGCCCGCCGCCACCTGATCCTTCAGACCGGCGACGCGGACCTGGAAGAACTCATCGGTGTTCTGGCTGAAGATCGCGAGGAACTTCGCCCGTTCGAGCAACGGCACATCGTCCCGCTCGGCCAGCGCGAGCACCCGGGCGTTGAAGTCGAGCCACGACAGCTCCCGGTTCAGCAACCGGGCGTCGATGTGGTCGGGCACTCCGCCAGATTACTGGCGGCACCCAACGCCTACTCGAGCCCTTCGTCCTCGGGAAGTCCGAGATCCCAGTCGAGCAGCAAGTGCTCACGCTCGGCGTCGCGCACGACGCGCTCGCGGTTGCGGCGGAACTGGGGATCGTGGGGCGGGAGCAGCTCGAGCCGGGCGATGACCCGGGCCCGGAACTCGTCGATCACGGCGCGATCGCCGAAGTCGGAGTGCACATCCCAGTGGGGCGCCACGGGCCCGAGGTAGATGACGCGAACGTGGCCTCGGGGGGGCTCGTTGACCTCGGGTTCGGCATTGGCCATCGACATGGAGGTGCAACTCTAATGGTTTCTTGATCCCCTCCTTACGCCGACTCGTGTCCACTAGCGGTTGATTTCGGCCTGTGTTGGGAACCAACTCCGGCTCGGTTCCGTAGATGACGAGAGACGATCGGAGGTCGGATGGAGACAGAGTGGATGCAACGGGGTCTCTGTAGAGAGATCCCGCCGGCGGTGTTCTTCCCCAGCGATGGGGTTGGCGTCGAGGTCGCCCGCCGGATCTGTGCCACCTGTCCTGTCCGGGAGCAGTGCCTGGAGTACGCCCTCGAGCACCGCATCGACCACGGGGTCTGGGGCGGATGCTCTGAGCGAGAGCGGCGCCGCATCCTCAAGCGCCGCCGGGTCGCCGCCTCCGCCTGACAAACCCTGCGTTCTGGCGTCTCACAGTCCGGTATGCCGGACGTGGGGACGCCAGAATGCCGAAGGTGCTGGAATGCGTGATGAACGTGAGCGAGGGCCACGACGGCCCCGCGCTCGCGGCCATCACCGCCGCCGCCGGCGACACCCTGCTCGACCTGCACCGCGACGAGCACCACAACCGAGCTGTGCTCACCCTGGCCGGGGAGGACGTCGAGGATGCCGCACGGGCCGTCGCCGCCACCGCCGTCGATCAGCTCGACCTTCGCACGCACACCGGCGTCCATCCCCGCATCGGTGTGCTCGACGTCGTGCCGTTCGTGCCGCTGGCGGGCTCCACGATCGACGACGCCATCGCCGTCCGTGACGCCTTTGCCTCCTGGGCCGGCCGCGAGCTGGCGCTCCCGTGCTTCTTCTACGGGCCGGAGCGCTCGCTGCCCGACATCCGCCGGGCCGCCTTCACCACGCTCGCCCCGGACACCGGCCCTGCGACACCGCATCCGAGCGCGGGGGCCTGCGCAGTGGGCGCTCGCCCGATCCTCGTGGCCTACAACGTGTGGCTTGTCGACGGCGATCTCGCAACGGCCAAGGCGATCGCCGCATCCCTGAGGTCAGACCACGTGCGAGCCCTCGGGTTGCAGGTGGACGATCACGTCCAGGTGTCCTGCAATCTGCTCCAGCCAGACCGATATGGGCCAGCCGAGGCCTTTGACCACGTCGCGGCGGTCGCCACGATCGCGAAGGCAGAACTCGTCGGCCTGCTTCCGCACGTTGTCCTCGCCGCAGTCGCTCAGGAGCGTTGGGCGGAACTCGACCTCAGCGAAGAACGAACGATCGAAGCTCGGCTGCCGGCGCTCAGGCGGTCGCGCCACTAGCGGCACGGCGCGCCAGGGCGCGTTGCCGGCGGATGCGGCGACGCTCGCGCTCACTCATGCCACCCCAGATCCCGAACTTCTCTCCATTGGCCAAGGCGTACTCGAGGCACTCGTCGCGAACGACGCAGCCCTTGCAGACCTCCTTGGCCTCCCGGGTGGAGGCTCCTCGCTC